>CAKQBM010000086.1 GCA_934216185.1 uncultured Streptococcus sp.
GTCAGGAGCTTCCATCATCTCCATCAAGGGTAGCATATCATAGGCCAGATCCAAGTTTGGAATCTGGTCTTTTTGTATCCAAGAAACTTCTCCTTCATCTGAAGAGCGAAGAGTACCAGAGAAATCAGTTGCCTTATAACAAACGACAATATAGCGCCCACCTGTATCGCCTGTATCTAGTGGCCAATTTTTAATGCCGACAAGTTGAGGATTTTGGATAGTCAACCCTGTTTCTTCATAGATTTCACGAATGACAGACTCTGCGAAAGATTCGCCATTTTCTACATGGCCTCCAGGAAAGGCATAACCAGACCAGCGATTGGTTTCAGGAGCGCGATACTGCATCACTACGCGCTGGTTTTCGAGGTCTTCAATCAGACAAATGTTTGTTAAAATCGTTAATTGGGAACGGGACATAAATTTACTCGCTTTCTAATTTTGAATTATCTTTCACTTTAAACTTAATTACCTTATAACTCTGAAACTTTAAAAAGACACTACTACCTGAACGCCATCCTTTAGCACAATAGTAGTAAGAAAACTCATGTAAGGAATCTGGTATCTCTGAATTATCTATCTGTTTGAAATAAATTCTGCCATTCCACCTTCTGCTCTAAATCGTTCTCAACTTAACGATAAGGAATTTTCGAACTTTCTATCTCTATATCAGGATTGGCAAGTTTAAGATAAGGAGCAATATAGTCTGCATCCGTAACCTTTGGACCTAGGATTACTTTTGAGTATTTCAAAGGAAGTAAATTGATATATACAAATAAAGCATACCTTCCTTCCTCTTTGGATTCTAAGTGAATATATTTCCTAAAATCATTATAACCAGATTCCTTATTTTCACTTAGTCCAATACCACCCGATAAAACCTTTAGTTCTTCAAGTTCGATTTTATCTTCAGCTTTGAGTTTTGGATTTAGTCGTTCTTCAACTTGTGAATCATCAAAGTTGATTAGAATACGATACTCGCTCTCATATTCATAATCGGATACCTTAAAAAGATAGGATATTTTCGCTAAATTTTTAAAAATACTTGACTGTACCTTCCTACTTTCTTCAGTATGTCTAGCTTTTAATTCTTGAATTAGCTCTTTTAAGTCATTAAGCTTTTGTATAATATCAGAATCGTCTTCTCTCGTACTGTTTAAGTAGAATATTCTCACAAACTCTAAGGAGTCATGCTCAATAATTTGTTGTAAATACTTTTTATCGTACTGTAGAAAAGCTCCTTTAGATTCTTCTGCATATTCTTTCCACATGGGAAGACTATCAGATATAGTTGTCATCGAGGATAGGAAGACATTGGAACTCTGATAGCAGTCCGAGGAATTTTCTATTTCCAAATAGTCATAGATGGCTCTTCCTTCCATAGGATCATTTAATTGTTTAGAATTTGTTAATCTTAAATACGCTGGTTCACTTGGATCGCCTGATTTTTTCGTTTTAATTAAATGATTCGTTAAAGTTTCAATTTTAGTATAATGACCATATTCTTCACTATTCTCAAGATCTCGGGCTTTGATTGTTAAGTGAAAGCGAATTTCATCAATAAGAGTATTTCCGATTTCTCCCAATTCATCTACTTGAATATCTTGTATATTTCTTTTCTCTTCATTTTCATTCTTTATTTCACCTGCTTTCTCTAATAATCTAAAAATTACACTTTTCCTAATATCTGATTCAGTATATTTTAGTATAGTTTGAAGTGTTTCTATAGATTCCTTGATAATATCAGAGTCTTTTGTATCTATCCACGATAAATAATATCCTATACCAAAATTATCAGGATTATTTTTATAAAAGCAATTAATTATACTTAGATGATCAAGTTTAAAAATATTTACAAGACTGTCAAGTTCAAAATACTGAACAAATATTAAGTCATATTGAAACTTAGAAAGAATATTGTTAATTATTACATCAATGTTTTGATTGATTTTTTCTTTTACGCTCTCAAAATCATCATCTCTTGCAAATATAGTTATCATTATGTCGAGCATTACATAACAAACAAATTCATCGATGCCATTTAAGTCTTGATTTTTAATACGATTAATAATTGTAAAAAATATACCATTCTCACTGAAAAAATCTTGGCAATCTTCCACTCCTAAATTCTTTTCCAAATATTTGTTCAAAGACCGAAAGTAATTATATAGAATATTATCAGAAATAAACGCTTCATCATTCTCTTTAATTAATGATTCTGCATCCAATAAAATATTCTTAAAAATTGTTTTATCGACAAGGTTACTAAATACTAATAGTATATATAAAGTTGTTTCTAATTTTACCCATTTTTCTTTTGAAGAAAATCGTAAAAAAGCTTCAGTTATATTCTTAATATTCTCTACTTTACTATCTAAGTTATCTAGAGACCGTATTGCAGTTTCTAATTCAAAATAGTTAGCACCATTTTTATAATCATCTAATATATCCATTTATTTTTATCCTTCCCTATCCAATTGCCTTGACTTCCAGCATCATATCACGAATCTGAGCTGCTAGTTCAAAGTCAAGCACTTCGACGGCTTCTTGCATTTGTTTCTCTAGTTTCTTAACAAGTTCTTTGCGTTCTTGTTTGTTGAGGCTATTGATGTCGACTTCCTTGTCCTCTTCCTTAGCAACTGACTTAGTCACGGCAATCAGGTCACGGATTTCTTTCTTGATTGTCTGTGGTACAATACCATGCTCTTCATTATAAGCCATCTGGATTTTCCGACGGCGGGCAGTTTCATCGATAGCACGTTGCATAGACTGGGTCATTGTGTCCGCATACATGATGACATGACCTTCACTGTTACGGGCAGCACGACCAATGGTCTGGATGAGGCCACGCTCATTTCGAAGGAATCCTTCCTTATCAGCATCGAGAATGGCAACTAAACTTACCTCAGGAACGTCAATCCCTTCACGGAGGAGATTGATTCCGACCAAGACATCAAAGACACCTAAACGTAGGTCACGGATAATCTCCGTACGTTCCAAGGTCTTGATATCCGAGTGCATGTACTTGACTTTGATACCCATTTCCTTGAAGTAGTCGGTCAAGTCTTCTGCCATTTTCTTGGTCAAGGTTGTGATAAAGGTTCGTTCGTTCTTTTCAACACGGGCATTGATTTCACCTAAGAGGTCATCAATCTGTCCCATTGTCGGACGGACTTCTACCTCTGGATCCAATAGTCCCGTCGGACGAATGATTTGCTCAATCACTGTCTCGGTCTGTTCATTTTCATAGTCGCCTGGTGTCGCTGAAACGTAAACAATCTGATGCACATGGCTTTCAAATTCTTCACGACGGAGAGGACGATTGTCCAAGGCAGACGGCAAACGGAAACCATAATTAACCAGCATTTCCTTACGCGAACGGTCACCATTGTACATGCCCTTGATTTGTCCCATAGTCATGTGACTTTCATCAATCATAATCAAGAAATCATCTGGGAAGAAGTCAAGCAGCGTATAAGGAGGTTCACCTTCGCTACGTCCATCCATGTGACGTGAATAGTTCTCAACCCCGTTGGTATAGCCCATCTCACGCAGCATTTCGATATCATACTCTGTCCGCTGTTTCAAACGCTGGGCCTCTAGCAGTTTGCCTTCCTTCTCAAAGACAGCTAACTGCTCTTCCAACTCTGCCTGAATCTTGGCAATAGCAACTTCCATATGGTCATCATTGGTCACAAAGTGAGTGGCCGGGAAAATCGCCAAATGATCCACTTCTCCCAATACCTGACCTGTCAAAGCCTCAACCTCACGGATTCGGTCAATCTCATCACCAAAAAATTCTACTCGAAAGGCGTGTTCATCACGAGAGGCTGGGAAAATCTCCACTACATCCCCACGCACACGGAATCTTCCCCGTTGGAAATCAATATCATTTCGTTCAAACTGAATATCGACCAAGTCATTCAAGAGTTTATCACGAGAAATTTCCAGACCTGGACGCAGACTCACGACGCTGTCAGCGTATTCCTTGGGCGAACCCAAACCATAGATACAAGAGACAGAAGCCACGACAATGACATCATTACGCTCCAAAAGAGCCGAAGTCGCTGAGTGGCGGAGCTTGTCAATCTCGTCATTGACAGAGCTGTCTTTCTCAATGTAAGTATCGCTAGAAGGGACATAGGCCTCTGGTTGGTAATAGTCATAGTAAGATACAAAATACTCAACAGCATTTTCAGGGAAAAATTCCTTAAACTCCCCATAGAGCTGTCCTGCCAGAGTCTTATTGTGGGCAATTACTAAGGTTGGTTTATTAACTTTTGAAATGACCTGACTCATGGTATAGGTCTTCCCTGTTCCAGTCGCCCCCATCAGAATCTGAGCTTTTTCTCCCCCCTCGATATTATCAACCAACTGTTCGATGGCTTGAGGCTGGTCTCCTGATGGTTGATATTTTGATACTAGTTTAAATTGATTATCTGTAATGCGGTTAATCATAAGAATCCTCTCTTGATGTGCTATTCCTATTTTAGCATACTTGTAACATTTTCACGAAGAAAAGGACGGACCTAAATCACATCCTTTCATTTTCTTTCTTTAATTGATAAGCGAGATAGACAATCAGCAGTAGCAAGACCAGACTTGTCATAATGGAACCTTCTATGCCAAAAGATCCTCCTGATATCGAGCCTTGATCGCCTTGTGGTAAAAAGGTAAACAGCGATGTTCCCGACGGTTGACCGCTAACTAAAATCCCGAAAAGATTGCCCTGAGCAAAATTCCAGGCGCCATGAATACCTGCAACACCCCAAACTGTATCAGTTTTGAGGAGGTAAAGTGACATGGCAACTCCAAATAAAAAGAGATTCACTAGAGATAGAGGGGTAAGACCAGAATTGCCCATATGAAGCAAAGTAAAGAATAGGCTAGATATAAGAACAGCAAGTTTTAGATTGGTTCTTGAAGCCAATTGGGGAAGGAGCCAAGTACGGGACACCACTTCTTCTGTTGTCCCCTGTAAAATCCAAAATGGGATAGTAAAAATGACAAAGGCAAGCGAATAAGGATTCAAGTGAATGGATTCAAAACGATATTGCCCTAAGGCCACCAAACCTAACAAGGTCAGAAGAAAAAGTGCCAGACCTAGGCCAAATCCTTTAAGAAGACTGCTGAGGAAATTCTCTCTATAAAATCCTAAAGTTCGAATAGGTCTTTTCTCAACTTTTCTTGTCCACCTGAACACAGTGTTGAGAATAAAACCAAAGGCCAGCAATTCTAAAATTAACCGAAAGTCACCTGTTTTATCCGTCAAGCTCTGATGCAAGGTCTGTAAGAAGGCAGCAAAAGCTTGACCAGCTTCTCCAAAATTTCTAGCAAGTCCGATGAGAGCTAACAAACTAATACCGTACAGAGTATAAGCTACAAACTCTCCTATGAAGACAAAAACAAAGGCTAACAAGGGGCTTGTGTAGAGGTTTAACCGCATTTGGGAAGCTTGGAAGTCTTTAAATATTCTTTTGTTCTTCATATCCCCGTCCTCTTTTCTTCTATTATATACTATTATTATAGCACTTTATAGTAGCAATTCAAGAAAGAAAAGAAAAAATCAATGTTATATTTTCTAACACAAAAATATAAAAATTTGCCTTTTTTTACTTTTTCTGATATAATGGGAGAATATTCGGAAAAGGAGACTAAAAATGAAGAAAAAATTTCTAGCATTTTTGCTAATTTTATTCCCAATTTTCTCATTAGGTATTGCCAAAGCTGAAACGATTAAGATTGTTTCTGATACCGCCTATGCACCTTTTGAGTTTAAAGATTCAGATCAAACTTATAAAGGAATTGATGTTGACATTATTAACAAAGTCGCTGAGATTAAAGGGTGGAACATTCAGATGTCTTATCCCGGATTTGACGCAGCGGTCAATGCTGTTCAAGCTGGTCAAGCTGACGCTATCATGGCAGGGATGACAAAGACTAAAGAACGTGAAAAAGTCTTCACCATGTCTGATACTTACTATGATACAAAAGTTGTCATTGCAACTACAAAGGCACACAAGATTAGCAAGTACGACCAATTGTCTGGTAAAACTGTTGGTGTTAAAAACGGAACAGCCGCTCAACGTTTCCTAGAAACGATTAAAGATAAATACGGTTTTACTATTAAAACATTTGACACTGGTGATTTGATGAACAACAGCTTGAGTGCTGGTGCCATCGATGCTATGATGGATGACAAACCTGTTATTGAGTATGCCATCAACCAAGGTCAAGACCTCCATATTGAAATGGATGGGGAAGCTGTAGGTAGCTTTGCTTTCGGTGTTAAAAAAGGTAGCAAATACGAGCACCTAGTTACTGAATTTAACCAAGCCTTGGCTGAAATGAAAAAAGATGGTAGTCTTGATAAAATCATCAAGAAATGGACTGCTTCATCATCTTCAGCAGTGCCAACTACAACTACTCTTGCAGGCTTAAAAGCTATTCCTGTTAAAGCTAAATACATCATTGCCAGCGATTCTTCTTTTGCACCTTTTGTTTTCCAAAACTCAAGCAACCAATTTACTGGTATTGATATGGAATTGATTAAGGCCATCGCTAAAGACCAAGGTTTCGAAATTGAAATCATCAACCCTGGTTTCGATGCTGCGATCAGTGCTGTTCAAGCTGGTCAAGCTGATGGTATCATTGCTGGTATGTCTGTCACAGATGCTCGTAAAGCAACTTTTGACTTCTCAGAATCATATTATACTGCTAATACTATCCTTGGTGTCAAAGAATCAAGTACCATTGCTTCTTATGAAGATTTGAAAGGAAAGACAGTCGGTGTTAAAAACGGAACTGCTTCTCAAACCTTCCTAACAGAAAATCAAAGCAAATACGGTTATCAAATTAAAACCTTCGCTGATGGTTCAGCAATGTATGACAGTTTAAACACTGGTGCCATTGATGCTGTTATGGATGATGAACCTGTTCTCAAATATTCTATCAGCCAAGGTCAAAAATTGAAAACACCAATCGCTGGAACTCCAATCGGAGAAACAGCCTTTGCCGTTAAAAAAGGCACAAATCCAGAATTGATTGAAATGTTCAATAACGGACTTGCAAATCTTAAAGCAAACGGTGAATTCCAAAAGATTCTTGACAAATACCTAGCTAGCGAATCTTCAACTGCTTCAACAAGCACGGTTGACGAAACAACTATCTGGGGCTTGCTCCAAAACAACTACAAACAACTCCTTAGTGGTCTTGGAATCACTCTTGCTCTAGCTCTTATCTCATTTGCTATTGCCATTGTCATTGGGATTATCTTCGGTATGTTTAGCGTTAGCCCATACAAATCTCTTCGTGTCATCTCTGAGATTTTCGTTGACGTTATCCGTGGTATTCCATTGATGATTCTTGCAGCCTTCATCTTCTGGGGAATTCCAAACTTCATCGAGTCTATCACAGGCCAACAAAGCCCAATTAACGACTTTGTAGCTGGTACTATTGCCCTATCGCTCAATGCAGCTGCTTATATCGCTGAAATCGTTCGTGGTGGTATTCAGGCCGTTCCAGTTGGTCAAATGGAAGCCAGCCGCAGCTTGGGTATCTCTTATGGAAAAACTATGCGTAAGATTATCTTGCCACAAGCAACTAAATTGATGTTGCCAAACTTTGTTAACCAATTCGTTATCGCTCTTAAAGATACAACTATCGTATCTGCTATCGGTTTGGTTGAACTCTTCCAAACTGGTAAGATTATCATTGCCCGTAACTACCAAAGTTTCAAGATGTATGCAATCCTTGCTATCTTCTATCTTGTAATTATCACACTTTTGACTAAACTAGCGAAACGCTTAGAAAAGAGGATTCGTTAATGGCAAAATTAAAAATTGATGTAAATGATTTACACAAAA
>CAKQBM010000087.1 GCA_934216185.1 uncultured Streptococcus sp.
ATCTGTACTTGTATTATGATTATGACTGTGTTCCTGCTTCTGACGTTTAATCTCTTCTTTTGTCCGAATATTGTCCGCATGAGCCGCATCCTTAAGGTAAACATAGTATTTCCCGTCTACCTTAATCACATAGCCACCCTTGATTTCATTGACAATGTCTGAATCCTTCAACTGATAATTTGGATCTTTCATGAGGAGCTCTTCACTGATAATAGCATCATAAGGAACCTTGCCATTATAGTAATGATAGTGATCACCGTGTGACGTCACATAGCCCTGATCTGTAATTTTGATTACAATTTGCTCAGCCTGAATTCCTTCTTTTTGACTAACCTGATTTGGCGTCAAGTTTTCAGTTTTCTGACTGGACTGGCTGCCATCCACATAAGAGACCCGATTATTGTCCTTATTTTCTTGTGAGCGATGCTGATTCAGCGCATAAGCACAAAGACTCAAGGATACGATAACAGCTGAGCCTGCTGCTACATATTTTTTATTGATTTTCATTCTTTCCTCACTTTAATTCTTCTGCTAAAACACTTATATTTTCTTCAAGATTTTCTAAATAGGTCTTGTCATTTTGTGGGTCTGCCTCTAAAGGATTCAGAGTTTTAAGACCCACACCTGTTGATTTGACAAGAGTTTCAGCTACTTTTGAAGAAGCGTTACTTTCTGTAAAAATCGTTTTAACCTTATAGGTTTTAACAAATTCCTGAATTTCTGTTAGTTGTCTTGGACTTGGTTCTTGTTCAGGAGAGATGCCTGCAATACCGAGTTGATTGAGTCCAAATCGCTTCGCCAGATAAGAAAAGGCTGTATGTTGTGTTACAAAAGTCTTCTGACTCGCTTTTTCAAATTTAGGTTGGAATTTCTTAGTTAGTTCTTGAGCTTTTTTGATAAAGGCTTGCGCATTTTTCTGATAAGTTTCTTTGTGCTCACTATCAACCTCTGAAAGTTTATCAGCGATAATCTGAGCTTCTTCGCCAGCTTTTTCAGGATCTAGCCAAGTGTGAGGGTCATAGAGCGTTTTTTCATCAACTCCATCCCCTGCTTCCACATCTTCTAGCCCTGGGACGCGGTCTAAAGTCATTCCCTCTGAAGCCTCTAAAACCTTAACTTTAGATTTTTTTAGATTGGGATCTAAACTTCCTGCCCAAGATTCGAGCGTATGAGAATGGTAAACAAACACATCTGCATCATAGATGGCTGCGATATCATTTGCTGAAGGTTCAAAGGAGTGAATTCCACTACTTGACTGAATCATCCGAACATCATTCAAGTCACCAGATACTTCCTTTACCATAGCGTAGATAGGATAGAAACTGGTCACAATTTTCATCCCTTTCCCTGACTGGCTTTCCTTTTGACCACAAGCACCTAAACACAAAAGAAAGATACTTAACAATACTAAAAATAAACTTTGTTTCTTCATGAACAGTTCCAACTCCTTAACCGTTTAATTAACTGGTAAACATTCTACTCTTAAAAATTTAATCTGTCAAGCTATTTTTAGAAAAAAATTGAAATTTCTTTCACATATAAAAATCTGCTGAGTTTCAACAACTCAACAGATTCTCACTTTATATACTCAATGAAAACCAAAGAGCAAACTAGGAAGCTAGCCGTAGGTTGCTCAAAACACTGTTTTGAGGTTGTAGATAAGACTGACGAAGTCAGTCACATATATACGGTAAGGCGACGCTGACGTGGTTTGAATTTGATTTTCGAAGAGTATTATTCTTCTATGGTAGAATGCTTATAGCCATAAGTAAAGTAAATAAAACTTCCTACTAACAACGCAACTAGGAAAGCAATCCAAGTTTCCATATTATACTGTAACATAAAGGATAAACAAATGATGATTGATAAAATCGGTAATAATGGGACCAAGGGTGTTTTAAATTCTCCAGCTTTGGGCATTCCCTTTTCTCTCCGTAAGCGAATCAGGCCATAAGGCAGCAGGATCAGGTAAGACAAGGTACAAATATTTAAGAAGGCTGCGATACTAGCAAGAGGGAACATTCCTGCTGCTACTGCTGAAGCTAGACCTGTCAAGATAGTAGCATTTTTTGGTACCTTGCTTGTTTTGGTCAGTTCTTTAAAGGCAGCAGGCATCAGGCCGTCACGCGCTAAACTGTAAATCATACGCGATAGGGCATAGGTCATCGAGATACAAACCGTAATCAAGGTCAAGATAGCCACTAATGACACATAGTTAGCTGCCCAACCAATCCCAATACTACGAAGAGCAAATGCAACGGCATCATCGGCATTTAGATGACTATAGTGAACCACACCAGTCAAAACAAGCGTCACTAAGGCATAAAGAATGGTTACGATAGAAAGCGATAAGACAATCCCTCTAGGAATATTTTTTTGAGGAGTCTTGACTTCATCTACAGCCATAGAGATGGATTCGAATCCTAAAAATCCAAAGAACATTAAGGAGGCACCAGCCATAATACCAGTACTAGCGCCATATATTTGTCCAAAACCATAGGGAGCAAAATTACTCCAATTATCAAGCTTGATATGCCAGATTCCTACTAAAACAAAGAGAGCTAAAGCGGAAAATTTCAAAATCACTAGAATAGAGTTAAAGCGTAAGGCTGCCTTAGCATTAAGTAAAACAAGCGAGGTAACTAGAACCAATACAAGAGTAGGTAGTAAATCAACAAACGTCCCTGTTTGAGGATTAAAGGTACCATTTAAAGCATGAGGAAGGGCTATCCCGTATTGAGCGAGCAAGCCTTTAAAATAAGCTGCCCAACCCGAAGCCACACCAGATATGGCTGTCATGAACTCCATCATGGTTAACCAGCCAGCCAACCAGGCTGGGAATTCTCCTAAGATGGCATAGAGGTAACTGTAGGCACCACCTGTAGCAGGTACTCGTGAGGCAAATTCTGCAAAAAAAAGGGCTGATAATCCTACACATAAGGCAGAAATGACAATTGAAATCACTAGCGCTGGACCAGCAAGTGTGGCAGCTGCAGTACCTGTAATTGTAAAGACGCCTGTCCCTACCATGGCTCCGATACCCAGCAAAATCAAATCCCATAACTTCAAATGCCTGTGCATCTCCGTTTTATCTAAACTTACATTCTTTGTTCTAAATATATTCATCTTTTTCTCCAAAATCAAATGATGATTCTATTTTACCATAAATATAGAACATTTGTGAATAATTATAAAATATTTTTCTAAAAAAATCTGACTACTCTTTTGTAATCAGATTTTCTTTATCAATTCTAATTCATTTCTTTAAAGGCTGCTTCTGCATCCGCATTACTGATAACACCAAATTGAATCTTTCCAATCTTTCCTTGACTATCAATTAGGTATTCTGTAGGAATGCTTCGAATTTGATAAGCTTGGAATGTGGTTGCTTTTGTGTCATAAAGAACTGGGATATCTTTATATCCTTGTTCTTGGAACCATTGTGGGAATTGCTCAACAGTTTTTTCACCTTGAATTCCTGGTGCAATGACACTAAGAATTTCGAAATCGCGATCTGGTTTTGCCGCTAGTTCCATCAACTCAGGCATACTTTTCTTACATGGACCACACCAGGAAGCCCAAAACTTCAAGTAAACTTTTTTACCCTTATAATCAGATAACTTGACTTCTTTGCTATCCATTGATTGCAAGGTAAAATCTGGAGCCTCTTTCCCAACAGCAATTTGTTGTACAGGCGTTTGTTGTTGCTGTTTTGGGGATTGTTGTGGAGCTTGAGTCTTTTTAGTCTCTTCCTCACCACAGGCAATCAATACGATTAATGACAAGAGGCTTAAACCAGCAAACATTACTTTTTTCATCTTTTTCTCCGTTATTCAAAAATTCCAGCTAGAACATTTACTTGTCCTAATAGTAATAAAATTCCCATTAAAATAATGAGGAAACCACCAATTTTCTTCAGTAGCATCATATGACGTTTGATTTTACTAAAATATGGGATAACTAGGCCTGAAGCTAGTGCCAAGACCAAGAAAGGAATGGCCATCCCCAGAGTGTAAATCAAGGTATAAATGGCTCCTTGCCAAGCCCCATTGCCTCCAGAAGCCGCAAGCGCTAAAACAGAACTTAAAACTGGACCAATACAAGGCGTCCAACCAAAGCTAAAGGTAATACCAAGTAAAAATGCTGACCAATAACGATTGGCTGCTGATTTCTTGAAAGTAAAGCTTTTTTGAACCTCTAATTTCTTAAAATGAAAAATTCCCATCTGGTGAAGTCCCAAAATGATAATAATTGTTCCCATAACATATCGAAACCAATTTGCATAGAGAATATTACCAAAGTAACCAGCACCAAATCCTAGAATAAAGAAAATGAGTGAAATACCTGCGATAAAGCAAAGTGTTCGAATCAAACCCGACCAGAAAACCTTTCTCCCAAATAAGGAAAAACTTTTTGCACTTTCTTGATCATCCAGCAAAATTCCAGTGTAAACTGGTAACAGAGGAAAAATACAAGGGGAAAAGAATGACAAGATTCCTGCTAGAAAAACGGAAATTGAAAATACTATCGTTTCCAATAAAGAACCAACTTTCTTAATAATTCATATCCTATTGTACTATAATCAAGTTTATTTGTATGATTTCTACTACGCAAATTGAATTAGCCTATAATGGGATATAATAGATTGAACTTAAAATAGTACGCTACGAATTCTAAAACATTTCTAAAAATTAATTTGACTTTCCTAATCAATTTGTTCATATCTTATTTCAATATACTATAATCTTATTCTTTACTAGTCGATTCGAATTTTGTCCCCAACAGCAAAAGAAAAGCCTGTCACACAAGCTTAAATGCTTGATAGGACAGGCTTTTTAAAGGCTGATTATTTAACAGCGTCTTTAAGAGCAAATGATTTTAGATAAGACTATATAAACGAAAACCCTTGAAAAATAAGGGTTTATACGTCATAAACTACATATATTTTTTACCGTAAAAATACAAAAGTTTACACCTTATGCCCCTTTTTTGCCCCCTGTTTTTATTATTAACAAAATGGCGTTTTTGACAATAATGCCCTGCCATTCTCCTCTCTATTCTTCAAGAAAACGCTTTTTTGAACAATAGGATTTAGATTTCTGTTTCTAATCATTCAAAATGCGTGTTTTTGAACAATAAAAAAACCGCAAGCCTAAGCCTGCGGTGAAAGAACATTTTAGAAAGTTTCCTTTCTATTTATTTTTAAGATTATTTAGTTGTAATCAAGCCTTCTGGCTCTACTGTGAACTCTGGCTTATCTGCCATTGTTCCGTCTGGTTTGATGTAGTACCAGCCTGTTCCGTCTGCTGATTTTACAAATGCGTTCGATACCATAGTGCCTTCTTTAGCGTCTAGGTAGTACCATGTGTCCTTGTACTTAACCCAACCTGTCTTCATAGCGCCTTCTACGTCGAAATAGTACCACTTCTCAGCAATCTTCTTCCAGCCTGTGACCATCTCGCCTGATTGGTCAAAGTAGTACCAGTTGCCGTCAGAGTGCTTCTTCCAGCGGTCTGCAAGCATATAGCCTGAGCCGTCAAAGTAGCACCAAGTTCCGTTGACCTTCTCAAACTTATCTTTTGGATAAGAGCCGTCTGAGTACACGTACCAGGTGCCTGTATCGTTCTTCTGCCAGCCAGTTTCAACGCTCAAGCCGTTCTCAATATCATGTTTAAACTGTTCACGGCTAATGCCCCATTTAGCAAGATACGGATAAGGGTCAACGTGGTCGCTACTGTTATCCGGCTGGTTATTGGTACAGTATTCATGCGTTTTGATACCTTCCAAGTCGTCTGTATCAAGAGTTTTCGGCAAACCTGCTTCATCTGCTAAGTTGCGCAACAATTCGATATAAAGGCGATAGTCTGTCATGAACTCTTCTTTAGTTGAATGGCTTTCAATCAATTCAACTGCTGCATAGGTCTCAGCATTCCAACCGCCCCCGACATCCCAACTTCCGTTATTTACAGGGCCTACCTGCATGACACGACCATTCCCAACGACATGAGAAAAGAACCCAAGTTCAGGGTCCTTTCTCCAGTGATAATCCGCCTCGTTTTGAGCAGTTGAGTTACGGTTTCCAGTTGAGTGAGCGTGTACTTGTCTATAAGGTTGCACTCCGACTTGAGGCAAGTCCGTGCGTAGTCTGCTTGTATCAATATCCATACTTACTCCTCACTTGGTTTCTTGTATTCAAGCGCTCGTGTGCTGTCTGTAATTCCGCTTGTGGTTGGGTCATTGACCAAACCGATAGCAGTCAAGAACACGAATACCGCATTTACAAGCAGAATCAGCTTGTTACCGATATCACCTAAATCCAGATGATATCCAAAGACTGCTGCACCAGCTTGCAAGACAAGCAAGAAGGCTGGGATTGCAGTCAGCCAAAAGTATTTATTTTTTAGTCGTAGTTTCCAGTTAATCATTTTTTTATTTTCCTTTCTATTATGGCAATGTTGTTGGCCAAGGTTCGTCTGTCAGATATGAGATGGTACCTACACGGATGTCACCGATATCTTGGTCAGTAGGTACAGGATTTAAGAACTGAAACCTTAAATAGTTTGAGTCATTGTATCCTCCTAAATACCACGTTCCATAAACGGTTCCATTATCTTTATATATATTCCCAATCAATGACGATGAACTTCTAAAACCTGAAGGTATACCATCGTTGTAGATAATCTTGCAATTTCTTTCAATATCAGAAGCTTGTTCAAAATATCCTTGACCACCACGTCTTACAATCCCAAACCAACCCCACTGAAGCCCTCCGAATTGGTATAAGACTAAATTGTTAACGCGTCTTATCTTCACGAATGAACTTCCTAATTTTGAAATTGACTTAAGTGTTTTCCAACCAGTGTCACCAATGAGAACCTTCCAACCAGTGTTACCATTCCCACTCCATTTTATCCATTTGAGAGCACCGTTAGTAGCATTGACATCTACATAGGTCGTTCCGATTTCAGCAATGATACGACCTTCTGGTGAGCCTGTACCACGGATTTCATGCCCTACGTTGTCTGGTAGCGGTAGAGTGACATTATTACCCCCGACAATACCGAGAGTATTTCCTGTTAGAGTTAATTGAGGACTTGGCTTTTGATTCAGCACCTTCACGTCACGACCAACCGCTTGAGCAAATTCCTCTAAATTGCTCATAGCAATCACGCTTTCGCTGCATTATAAGTTGCGACTAGGTCAAGATTGGCAAACTGGTCTACACGTCCACCAACTTCTGTGATTTTTCCAAGAAGAGCACCGCCAGCGTCATCTCCCATACTTGTGATTTTATCTGCAATTTCTTTCAGTGTGTCAAGATTTTCAGGTACGGACTCACCCAAGATTTCAGCCTTAACTTCCGTTTTAGCTTGAGTGACTGCCTGAGAAATAGCTTGAGTCATTGCTGAAGTCTCCACTTTAGTGCTCACGCTTTGTTTAACTTCCTTGATATCTTCTCCTACTGCTTGTGCGAATGCTGTTAATTTTGTTGTGTCCATTTGTTTAAACCTTTCCTAAATTGTAATAAAAGAGTAAGTCTGGTAATTCCTGACCTACTGGATTCTCGCCTACAGTTCTACCTGCAAGTTGTTTTTTTACTTCTTCTGCGATATCCAACTCCTTAAGAGCATGGACTTCTTCTGTGACCAATTCTTTATCTGAAGCCACTATCTTGATATGTGTTTCTTTGTCACTTGGGAAAATATATCCACCAGCGCTAATCTCTAAGCGGTATTTCCCAATTGGCAAGATAGCGTC
>CAKQBM010000088.1 GCA_934216185.1 uncultured Streptococcus sp.
TGGAAGGCTGTCTTTGATTCCTCTCAGGAGTCTTTAATTCAGGGCTTCAGTATGGCGGATATCACCCTCTACATCATCATGAGTTTTGTGACCAATCTTTTGACCAGGTCAGATAGCTCCTTTATGATTGGGGAGGAGGTCAAGGATGGTTCGATTATCATGCGCTTGTTGCGACCAGTGCACTTTGCGGCATCTTACCTTTTCACCGAGCTTGGTTCCAAGTGGTTAATTTTTATCAGCGTTGGCCTGCCATTTTTAAGTGTTATTGTTTTGATGAAAATCGTATCTGGGCAAGGGGTTGTAGAAGTGCTGGGTTTAACTGTCCTTTACCTCTTTAGCTTAACGCTCGCCTACCTGATTAACTTTTTCTTTAATATCTGCTTTGGATTTTCTGCCTTTGTGTTTAAAAATCTTTGGGGTTCCAACCTACTTAAGACTTCCATAGTGGCTTTTATGTCTGGAAGTTTGATTCCCTTGGCTTTCTTTCCAAAGATCGTTTCAGATATTCTGTCCTTCCTGCCTTTTTCATCCTTGATTTACACTCCAGTCATGATCATTGTTGGGAAATATGATGCCAATCAGATTCTTCAGGCGCTCGCTTTGCAGTTTTTCTGGCTCTTAGTGATGGTAGGCTTGTCTAAGTTGATTTGGAAACGAGTCCAGTCCTTTATCACCATTCAAGGAGGTTAGTATGAAAAAATATCAGCGTATGCATCTGATTTTTATCAGACAATACATCAAACAAATTATGGAATACAAGGTGGATTTTGTGGTTGGTGTTTTAGGGGTCTTTCTGACTCAAGGACTGAATCTCTTGTTTCTCAATGTCATCTTTCAACATATTCCATCCCTAGAAGGCTGGACTTTTCAAGAGATTGCTTTTATCTATGGTTTTTCTTTGATTCCCAAGGGCTTGGACCATCTCTTTTTTGACAATCTTTGGGCTCTGGGACAGCGCTTGGTGAGAAAGGGGGAGTTTGACAAGTATCTGACTCGTCCTATCAATCCTCTCTTTCATATTCTAGTTGAGACCTTTCAGATTGATGCTTTGGGGGAACTTTTGGTCGGTGGTATTTTACTAGCAACAACAGTGACCAGTATTGCTTGGACTCTTCCAAAATTCCTGCTGTTCCTAGTTTGTATTCCTTTTGCGACCTTGATCTATACTTCCCTGAAAATTGCGACAGCCAGTATCGCTTTTTGGACCAAGCAGTCAGGCGCCATGATTTACATTTTCTATATGTTTAATGATTTTGCCAAGTACCCGATTTCCATTTACAATTCGCTTCTTCGTTGGTTGATTAGCTTTATCGTTCCTTTCGCCTTTACGGCCTATTACCCTGCCAGCTATTTCTTGCAGGACAAGGATGTAATCTTTAACATTGGAGGTTTGATTTTGATTTCTCTGGTTTTCTTTGTCATTTCCCTTAAACTATGGGATAGGGGCTTGGATGCCTACGAAAGTGCAGGGTCGTAAGATGAAGAAACTCAAAGCCTTGTCTCAAGACAGGCTTTTTTCTAATAGAGATGAAAATTCCTTGACATCTATTCTCAGAGTGCTATACTGTAAGTGTAATAGCCGATTTAGCTCAGTTGGTAGAGCAAGGCACTCGTAAAGCCTAGGTCACAGGTTCGATTCCTGCAATCGGCAAAATGAAGAAACTCATTCTACTGGGTTTCTTTTTTCTTAACTATTCAACCAATTAGACCGATATAGCGACCAGATAGGCAAAAGACCTTGTTCTTGAGAAACTCCTCTGCTATAATGATTGTTGTAAGGGACGTGATGCGTCGATACCAGATGGTTCAAGTTTCTAAAAAGAAATTGGATATAAAGAAATGAAAAAATTATTGGGGATTGTATTTTTAGTAGCAGCAGCGACAGTAGTGTATTTTGGCTCTGTTGGCTGGCCAAGTTTAGATGTCAACCTCTGGTCATTGATTCCGGTAGGCCTGTTCCTCTATTTTGCCCTAGAGAATCTTTTGAAAAAAGACTACAAGGCTAGTCTGATGTGTTTGATTATTGCCTTTATCATCGCAAATGCAATTTTGGACCTTTTGCCAATTTCATACTCAATGAAAATCAAAGAGCAAACTAGGAAACTAGCCGCAGGTTGTACTTGAGTACGGCAAGGCGACGTTGACGTGGTTTGAAGAGATTTTCGAAGAGTATCAAGTGGCTTGGTAATTGGAGCAGGTGTACTGGCTTGTGTAGGTATTGGTTATCTATTTCCTGATAAAGAGAGTAATACTGGACTAAAATCAAAAAACATCTTATACAGGAATATCAAGAGTACTAAATGAGATTTCAGAGATCATAAACGACGTCCAGTTAAAACGACTTTCTGAGAAAACATTAGAAACTCTTATTAACTTTCCAATTGATGAAAAACTCAAGAATTCTAATGCTATATGTCATGGAAATGCTGGATTAGCCCTGTCTTTATTTAGAATGTATCAAGAATCAGGAAACATTAAGTGGAAAAAATTTGCATAGAAAATTTGCGAAAGAATCTTAAATGCTGCTAATATAAATAATAAATATGTTTTCGTAGAAAAAGATTATTATTGTAAAGGACATGTTTCTAAAAGTCTTATTGAATATATAGATTTAAGCTTATTATCTGGAAACACAGGTATCTTTATTGTTTTAATAGGTTGCGAAATTGAAGATTTTGGGTGTTTATCTAAATTATTCTTAGTTTGAAGGAGGGGCAGTTTGAAAAAAATATATAATAATAAGATATTTATGAAATTATTTTTGTCAGATTTAATTTCAAATCTCGGGGATATTCTATACTATCTTGCTTTGATGAATTTTATTGTCGAAACTCATATGGGAAATTGGGTCATTTCCATTCTGACACTTTCAGAATCAATACCAATTTTACTTAGTTTTATATTAGGTTATTTTGCAGATAAAACGATTAGGCGAATAGATACGATAAAAATAACCTTAATTTTACGTTTCTTCTTCTATACCATTTTGATGTTTGTCATTGGAACGAAGCACTCTCTGTTAATTGTTCTAGTTGCTATTATAGTCAATTTCTTTTCAGATATTTTGGGTCAATTTGAAAACTTATTATACTATCCTATTTATAAGCGAGTTATAGAAGATGAAGATCGTGAAGAATTCCAATCATTTAAACAAACGACTCAAATATCGCTTAGTGTGCTTTTTCAAGGGATAGGTGGTATACTGATTATGATAATGTCTTATAAATTATTGGCATTTATCAATGCTATGACTTTTTTAATAAGCTTACTCATTGTAAAATCATTAACAAATCAGTTGAATCCTATCTTAGAAACTAATGCGTCCCCCCAATCAAGGAGTCAACCGGAATCATTTAAACTATCTCAACTATTTGCTGAATTAAAAGAATCCGTTAATTTATTGAAGCAAATTGATGAAATTAGTGTAACATTAGTAAGTGTTCCTCTATTAAATTCAGGGATTGCAGTATTGTATCCTATGATTTTACTATTTTTGTCTCAAGATCAAACATTTAGTATTGTTAACACAGAGACGACACTATCTCTCTTTTTAATTCTAGAGACATGCGGTTCGATCTTAGGAGGTTATCTAACTATGACATTGAAGCGCCTGAAAAATTGGACAATTACAAGGACATTAATATTTGAAATAATTGCTATGTTAGTACTCTTTTTGGCTTTCTGGATACACAATATTTATATTGTTCTTGTAGGAATATTTACACTAGAATTACTAAATGCAATCATAAATCCTAAATTCAATACAAAAATATATAATAATCTAAACGAAGAAAAACTAGGAGTTGTCTTTGGTGGAATGGTAACATACTTTTCCATTGGTGACTTCCTGTCACGTATTCTGTTTTCTATTCTCATTCTCTTACTTTCACCATCCCATATCGCCCTAATCTATGTTATGGTTTCAGTATGCTTATTGATTTATTTATTAAAAGAAAAAATAGAATAAGCTATCATAAAGCTTAAAGTAAAGGAGATCTTATGAATGTTTTAGAAATTTATGATTATAACGTAAGCATTGAAAATAATGATTTATTTCATGTTGATGATCTTGTAATAAAACAAGGGGAGAAAATAGCTTTTATCGGTGAAAATGGTATTGGGAAAACAACATTTTTCAAGCATATAGTTTCTAAAAGTATTCCTAGAATGACTTTAAATGGCAATATAGCTTACTTACCTCAGTTATTAGAAAGTGATAATTTGAGCGGAGGTGAAAAGGAGAAAAGTGAATTATCAAAATTGTTGATTTCCGATAACCAAATTCTTATTCTAGATGAACCCACCACGAATTTAGATTTCAACAACAGAAAGTGGTTAATTGACTATTTAGTAAAAACTAAGAAAACTGTATTACTCATAACACATGATCGCTTTTTAATTAATCAAGTGGTTCAAAAAATATTATACTTAGACTCAGGTGAGTTAAAAACTTACAAAGGTAATCTAAAAGATTTTGAAGAATTTCGACAACAACAATTCAACAAAATGATGTTATCATTTGATAATCAACGAAAAAAACAAAAAAAACTAAAAGAAGAAGCACAACGAAAAAAACAATATGCAATTTCAATGGTAAAAAAGAAAAAAGGTATTTCTTATTCTGATTGGAAAACACGAAACTATGACGGAAAAGCACGAAAATTGGATAAAGTTGCTAGAAGCATTGAAACACGCATAGATAGAGAAAATACTATAGAAAAGCCTAAAAAAGAAAAAAAATTAAAATTAAAAATTCGGGTGAACTTAGTTTAAAATCGGGAAAAACATTAATAAATATAGAAAAATTTTCACTTTCTATTGTATCATCACTAAAAATTAAAATTAATAACTTTATAATCAGAACTGGAGAACATATTGGAATAGAGGGCGATAATGGTTCTGGTAAAACTCAATTTTTGAACAAAATTTATGAGTTAAAAGATAATCACAACTACTATTACTATTATGATAAACTTTCTATTGGTTATTTTAGGCAAAATCTAACTCTATTTGAAGATAATGATATTATCATAAATAGTATTATGGCCGAATCAAAACAAGACTATCAAACTATTTATGATACCTTAGGAAGCTTCGGTATTAAGGCAGATGAAATTAGGAGAACTTATAAACAATTAAGTGGGGGACAACGAGTACGCGCTAACTTAGCAAAAGTGTTATTAGGGAATCACAATTTACTTTTGTTAGATGAACCAAATAATCATTTAGATATTTCATCGATTGAAGCATTGGAAAATTTTTTAATCCATTATCCTGGAGCAGTTATATTAGTAAGTCACGATAAAAATCTTATAAATAGTGTTTGTTCTAAAATTTATATTATGGAAAAATTTATTCTATCATCGAAAGAAACAAAATCAAGTAACTATTCAAATGTTAATCAATCTCAAATTACAGAATTAGAATTTAAGAGAAGTATATTACTATCATACCCAACAATTGATTTGGAACAAATAAAAGAAATAGATGCAAAAATACGGGACTTAAAAAACAGTTCAAGTGTATTGCATCCTCAAAAGTTGGACAATTAATTCTTGCTCAACAATTACTAAAAGAATTCTTAATGATATCTTACTGACTTTCTATCATTTTATAGTAAACAGCTTAGTTCACAAGAGAGGTTTTGAAGTACTTAGAGATGAACTTTAAAATTGTTCTACTTTTTCTTACAACTTATTATTTCAAAAAGAGATAGCCCTCTTTGATAAAAGAAAATTAATAAAAAAGGTAAGTAAAAGTAGGCTAGTGAAAAAATTCTAAATAGGGAAATACCTAATTTAATTTTCAATGAGTAAACATTTCAAAGATGATCATTCAAATAAATTTTATTTGTACCAAATTGAATTTCATTCTAATTTCATATGTAGTCTCATTGAGTCAAATTTCCTTTAAATTCGTTATATTATTGTTGAAAACATTTTATTAAAAGAACTATCATGCTTGCAATCGGCAAAATGAAGAAACTCATTCTACTGGGTTTCTTTTTTCTTAACTATTAAGCCACTTAGACCGATATAGCGACCAGATAGGCAAAAGACCTTGTTCTTGGAACTGCCCTCTGCTATAATGTTTTTTGTAAGGGACGTGAGGCATCAATATCAGATAAGTCAAGTTCCTAAAAAAGAAATTGGATATAAAGAAATGAAAAAATTATTGGGGATTGTATTTTTACTAGCAGCAGCACAGTATTGTATTTTGGTTCTGTTGGCTGGCCAAGTTTGGATGTCAACCTCTGGTCACTGATTCCGGTAGGATTGTTCCTCTTTTTCACACTAGAGAATCTTTTGAAAAAGGATTACAAGGCTAGTCTGATGTGTTTGATTATTGCCTTTATCATCGCAAATGCAATTTTGGACCTTTTGCCAATTTCAAGTGGCTTGGTAATTGGAGCAGGTGTGCTTTCTTGTGTAGGTATTGGTTACCTTTTTCCTGATAAAGAGAGTAAATAGAAATTATTGAAAAATAGATAAAGAAAAAACACTTCAACCACTGTATTTCAGTTTGATTGAGGTGTTTTTGATTTAGTTTTTTATTTCTGAGCCATCAATTCAACAATCATCTCAATATACATGGCAAGGGTCAATAAGAATCCTGCACGCCAGAAGAATTTGATGAATTTAGGATAGTAAAAGCTGCGTTTTTTCAAAAGGAAGAAAAAGACGAGAATAATGGCTAGGACTGAGAGGGCTAGGCCCAGTCTAGGGAGGAAATTATGGGTAAAGGTTTTAGCTGTGATCAGGTAATACTCAAATACCAAGACTGGAAAAGCCAGATCCGCAAAGTTTCGTCCTAGTTTTTTTAATCTAAAAAGTTTGGTTATGATAATGCAGACTACTAAGGTCAGTATCAATAATAAAATAGATGCTAATTTCATTAAAATCATATCCATATTGTATCATAAAAAATCGCTAATGGAAATGAGAAACAGAGGAATTTATAGGAAAGTCAGGCTTTTGAGATTGTGGGTGTTTTTTGTTATAATGAAGGTTATGAAATCTTATAACACCTTGAATGATTATTATCGAAAACTCTTTGGAGAAAAGACTTTTAAAGTCCCTATTGATGCGGGATTTGACTGTCCCAATCGTGATGGAACTGTGGCTCATGGAGGCTGTACTTTTTGTACGGTTTCAGGTTCTGGAGATGCTATCGTAGCACCGGACGCGCCTATCCGTGAGCAATTTTATAAGGAAATTGACTTTATGCACCGCAAGTGGCCAGATGTTCAGAAGTATCTGGTTTATTTTCAAAATTTTACCAATACCCATGAAAAGGTTGAAGTCATTCGAGAGCGCTATGAGCAGGCTATCAATGAGCCAGGTGTAGTAGGAATCAATATCGGGACGCGGCCAGACTGTTTACCAGACGAAACCATCGAATATTTGGCTGAGTTATCGGAGCGCATGCATGTGACGGTAGAATTGGGCTTGCAGACCACTTATGAAGCAACCTCTGACCTGATTAACCGTGCCCATTCCTATGAATTGTACGTGGAAACGGTCAAGCGTTTGAGAAAGTATCCTAAGATTGAGATTGTTTCTCATTT
>CAKQBM010000089.1 GCA_934216185.1 uncultured Streptococcus sp.
TTGTGTTAAATCACGCTCAACACGAGCTAATTTTAATTTTAAATTTTTAGCCACCTGCGTCCTCCTTATAGTTTTAATACTCATCTACTCTTAAAAAATCCAAAACTATTACAAGCTGTCAGCTATTTATTATAACCTCATTAATTAGCACTCCAATATTATCTTCAGCCTAAAATCAGTATGTTGGATTATTTGAAATAAACTCCCTAGCTGGCTACTTGATTTTTTGTTTAGTATTAGCTTTAGTAGGGTCTTTTAAATGAGTTTTGATTGCTTGTATTTCTTGTTTAGTTGCTTTCATATCACTATTATATAATGCTTTTGGAAATGAGTCTAGTGTAAGACAAAAACGTGTACACAGCAAGAGCAGGAGCATAGCAAGATGACTGATTTTTTTACTAGATTTTAAGTCTGCAAAATAATACTAAACGAAACTAAAATGAATACTCCTTGCTTTTCTTGAGAGTGAAAAAATACAATAAAATGATTGTAGTGATTACCAAAAGATACTGACTAATAGACATCGTATTTGAAGCAACAAATACAGGTAAGGAATAAAAAGGAAGAAGTTCAATTGCTTTGATAAATAAATCATTACTAGTATTCACCATAATCGTATTTAATATATTAGGGATAAAGAGTAGTAAAGCTACTAAAATACCAAATACCAAGCCACTTTTCAATTTGTATAAATAGAAAATGTAAGATAATAGAAAATAAAATAGGACTAACAAAATTGTATTGACTACAATGGCTACTATAAAATCTAATCCTAAATCACCTGGAACACCCAATTTACTTACGATGACTAATAACACAATACCATTCAAAGCATAGATAATGGAAACTGAGATGGCATATAGAAAATTGGACAAGATGTAAATCATCCGATTTTTCTGTTGATTATAAAATAAACTTATCGTATTGTGGGAAAAATCTCTGCTAATAATTCGGTTAGCATGTATCACAGCCATTAACATACCGAGCATAGCATAAAAATTTGAAATATGCTTAATACCAAGTGATGTCCCTTGAGTCTTTAGAATAAAGAATGTAACCAGTATCGGCGGTATAAACGAGATAATCAATCCGAGATATACTACGCCTGATGAATATAAATCTCTTATATTTTCCTTAAGAAAATTCAATTTATTTAATTTCATGATTATAACCTTCCTTTATTTTGAACGATTTAGATAAATATCTTTAAGCGTCTCTTTTTTAGTTTCAAAATCAACTACTTTAATAGAGTTTTCGTTAAAAAATTTAAAAAGCTCACTACTTTGAATATTCCCAGACATAGTAATTTTCAGTCCTTCTTCCTGAACAATATCCCCAAATTCTTGTTTGGTAATGAAAATGTCTCTATCTGTAGCTGATGAAAAAGCTATCTCAAACAAGCAAGTATGACTATCTTTTCCTACTTTTTGGAATGTCAAAAGCCCGTTCTCCAAGAAAAGAACCCTCTCACAAATTTCTTCAATATCTTCTAATTTATGACTCGATATTAAAATTCCCACATTTTCATGTAAAGCTAAGTTTTTTAGAACCGCTAAAACTATTTGTGATGATTCAATATCTAAACCATTAGTCGGTTCATCTAAAATCAATACATCAGGTTCCGTAACGAGAGTTAGAAGCAAAGCTAATTTTTGTTTTGTACCCAAAGAATAGGTCTTTACTTTTTTATTAATAGACTGAGTCAAATCTAACTCTTGGATCAAACTTCCAAATCTTTCTTGATTGTAGTCAACACCATATAAATTTGATAAATATTTTAAATTCTCTAAACCTGTTTTAGATAAAAATAATTTTGGTTCTTCGATTAAATACCCAACATTATCACTACTTGTAATATTCCCTGAAGTCGGTTGATTATTCTGAACAAGAATTTTCATCAATGTACTCTTGCCAACTCCGTTTCTCCCTACTAGACCAACAATTTCACCCTTATTAAGTGCAAAATTTATATCTTTGAGAATGATTGAATGACCATAATGCTTACTTACATTTATAACTTCCATTTTTCAATTCCTCCATTAATATTCTTGGTTTTCTCTTTGATCATCATTAATTTTAAAAAGTTGCGCATCTTTTCAACATCATTATATCATATATCTAACTTAATGCAATATATAAATGTCATTTTGTAAAATTTTATTAACAAAAACTCTCTACCACAAAAAGATAGAGAGTTTTGAGTCTAAATATATGATTTTAAAATTTCGACGACATCACTTCTTTTCTTAACCTGATAATCCTTGATTCCCAACTTCTCAGCTACAATTGTATTGTCCTCAATATCGTCTAGAAAGACACAATTTCTAGAATCTAACTGGTATTTATTGAGAATCTCCTAAAATGTTACCCATAGCCACCATCCTACTTCCATAGTGATGTGAAAAATCCCTCTTTGCTCTATACCTTCATATTCTCCTTACAAATCTTTTTGATAGTAAAATCTTTGCCCTGTGTAGGGATAGTTTTTTAAAGCAAAGACTTCCTTGTAGCCATATTTCTGATAAAAGTCCGGTGCCTGGAATTGGTAAGTATTGACAAAGGCAAAACGACAGTTTCGATTCTTGGCTTCATTTTCTGCTCGCTGCAATAGTTTTGAACCAATTCCTTGCCCTCGCAATTCCTCTTTCACAAACAAATACTCGATTTCTAGCCAATTTCCAAAAGTCTCAGCTACCAAGCCTGCCAGGAGATTGCCCTTTTCATCCTCAACATAAAGATTAAGCGGCTCACTTTCAGCCTCTTCTCTTTTGGAATGGTTATAAGCACGAATCAAATTCCCAATTTCTTGCACCTTCTGGGATTCCTTATTTTCCAATCTAAGGTACATCTAAACCTCCTCGAAAACTGATACAGCTTGATTATAGTCTTATTTCAATAGACTGTCAAACTAGCAAAAACCCACCAACCTAAGCTGATGAGTTTCAAATCTATTTTCTAAATTTCCACTGGCTGTAAATCCCGAAACCGATAATCCAGATAGCTGAGCCGATTGCTCCTACAAATGTAGACTCTTGTAAAAAGAGGGTTACAAAAACAAAGACAAAGAAGAGCATAGTTAAGGGATTTAGGAAACGATAATGGGGCATGAGGTAGCCATCCGCCATAAAGTCCTGTGACTTGCGGTATTTAAGGTGAGCCACCATAATCAAGATATAGATAGCTACATAAACACCTGATGAAGAAGCTGTTATCAAGGCAAAGGCATCAGAAACTCCTGGTAGGACATTGATAAAAGCAGCTGTAGCAATTAAAATAGTTGAGGCCAAAATTGCATTTTGAGGAACATTATAACGAGATAAGGTATCCGCTTTAATCGCTTTTAAGAGAGGATTTGGCAAATCTTGAGCAATTTGATACAAATGGCGACCTGTTGAGTAGAGGGTTGAGTTTAGAGCTGATGCTGCAGACGTCAAGACGACAAAGTTAATCAAGGCTGCTGCCCATTTGACACCTGCTAGTTCAAATACCGTAACGAATGGTGAATCTGCTGAAGCTAGTTCTCTCCATGGAATAATAGCCATAATAGCAATTAGAGAACCACCATAGAAAAAGGCGATACGCAAAGGAATTTCCTTAACGGCTTTTGGCAAGACCTGACGTGGATTTTTTGTTTCTGAAGTCGTGACCCCGATAAACTCAATCATGAGGTAGGCAAAGAAGACCATCTGGAAAGCCATAACAAAGTTAACACCACCATTAGGAAAGAGTGAGAAATTATCCGTAATATTGGCCAAACTAGCTACTCCATGAGGTGTCTCAAAACCTGTCAGAACCATAAAGATACCCGTCACAATCATAGCAAGGATAGCTACAATCTTAATCATAGCAAACCAAAATTCAACTTCTCCAAAGAGTTTAACAGCTATTAGATTGACCAAACCTAAAACAGTTAAAAATCCAACTTGAATTAACCAACTAGGCCATGAAGGAAACCAAAACTGAACATAGTGCGAAATAGCCGTAATTTCTGCCATACCAATAAAGACAACAGATAACCAGTAAGACCAGACTGCAAAATGTCCCCAACCCTTACCCAAATGACGAGTAATAAAGTTAATAAAGGTATGTTGCTCAGGATCTTGATAGAGCATTTCTCCGACCGCTCTCATCATAAGGAACATAAAAGCTCCTGTAATCAGGTAAATTAGAACAATCGAAGGTCCTGTCAAACTGATAGAACGACCAGCCCCTAGAAAGAGGCCTGTTCCAATAGTTCCAGCAATGGCCATAACCTGTACGTGACGATTGGTCAGACCACGCTCCATCTTATTTTGCTTCTTTTTTGAACTCATATAGTCTCCAATTCTTTTTAAACCTAAAAGGGAGTAATCAGGGCGTTTCCCTCCTTCTACTCCCTTTAATCATTAGGCTGTTTTTTCAACCTTTAAGATTTTTACATCATAGCTACCCACTGGTGTTTCAACGGTTGCTATATCACCTGTTTTCTTACCAATCAAGGCTTGTCCAATCGGGCTTTCATTTGAAACCTTACCTGCAAAGGCATCTGCACCAGCTGAACCCACGATGATATAAACTTCTTCTTCGTCCTCACCAATTTCTTGGATAGTGACTGTTTTACCAATCGCTACTTCATCTTGGGCAACAGAGTCGCTATTGACGATTTCAGCATAACGAATTTTTGTTTCCAAGCTAGAGATTTGACCTTCGACAAAGGCTTGTTCATCCTTAGCTGCTTCGTATTCACTGTTTTCAGAAAGGTCACCGTATGAACGGGCAATCTTGATACGTTCTACCACTTCTGGACGACGGACTAATTTCAATTCTTCTAATTCTTTTTCTAGTTTTTCCTTTTCCTCAAGTGTCATAGGGTATGTTTTTTCTGCCATTTTTCTCAACTTTCTTTTACTTTATTTTTTAAAACAAAATTATGTGGAAAACCACATAATTTTAGTTTGAACTACTTGATTGCGTTAATTTATTATTGATATGTTGTGCAACATTTTGATCATGATCTGCCTTGTTCGTAGCGAAGTATACCTTGCCATCTGTAACATCTGCGACAAAGAATAAGTTATCACTCTTAGTTTGATTGATACTTGATTCAATAGCATCCGCGCTTGGACTATCTACTGGTCCAGGCATCAGGTCTTGGTTTGTATAAACATTATACGGAGAATTGATGGTTGTATCAATTTCAGTATCATCAGCAAGACTAATCTTCTGACCAAGTTTTCCTTCAGCATAGAGAATAGCAATATTACTTTGTAAAGGCATACCAAGATTCAAGCGGTTGTAGAATACACCTGCAATCAACTTACGATCGTCAGTCTTAGCTCCTTCTTTTTCTACAAGTGAAGCAATCGTCAACAATTCATTGACCGTCAAATTCTTAGACTTAATCGTACTGTAATGAGGTGCCAAAGTCTTGTCCATAGCTGCCAACATCTCATCAATCAAGCTTTCAACAGTTGTGCTTTCCTTGATAGAGTAAGTAGCTGGGAAAAGGAAACCTTCCAAACGGTAACGAGCCCCACTTTCCTTTGTAGGCAAGCTTTCAAGTAGACTCGGATATTTGGCAACTTCTTGACTGATAAAGTTCTCATCTTGAACTTTTGCTAGGAAAGCATCTGCTGTCAAAGGCTCTTTGAAGTCACCTTGCAATTGACCTACCGCTTGTGCCATTTGATCAATCGTATAACCTTCTGGAATTGTCAAAGTCGCAAGAACAGGTTCTTGAGCTTCAGCTGTTCCACCTTTTTGTAGTTCGTGGATGATATCTTCTGTACTCATGCTCTTTTTCAAATTATAGTAACCTGATTTCAAATCAGCATAATTTTTGTACTTAGCATACAAGCTAAAAACTAGACCGTGTTTAATCAAGCCGGCATCTTCAAGTGTCTTACCGATTTCTTGAACATTAGAGCCTTCTGGGATTTGAACCGTTACATATTGCTTAGAATCAGCATCAACAGGCTGTAAAGATGACTGAACATACTGATAACCGAAGTAACCACCTGCCGAAATCAAGGCAAGGAAAATCAGTAGAGAAATGAAGAAGGCCTTGAAGCCAGATTTTTTCTCTTTCTTAGGCTTAACGGGTTTTACTCCTTCTCTACGACTACGACGTGGTGTATCGCTGATGATATCCACTGTTTCTGTAGCAGGCGTAGGTGTTTCTGGACCTGCTTGTTCTGCTTTTTTCTCTGCCGTCTTATAGGAAACAGCTACCCTTGTTGGGGTTTCATTGTATTCTCTTTCAACTTTGCTAGGTCTAACAGGACCTGGTCCTGGTCTTGATCCACTTTCTTCTGCTGGAGAAGAAGGCACATCTTGACTTGGATGGGTTGGGGCAGCAGGAGTTTCTCTTTGAATCTCATCTGCTGGAGAAGTTGGTACATCTTGACTTGGGTGAGTAGACGCAGCAGGAGCTTTTCTCATAATCTCCTCTACCGTTGACAAGGAATCAGCCATGAGTTCTTCAGCTGAAGGTTCATTTGCAGGAGTAGGAACTACTGCCTCATCTTCTTTCAGAACTTCATCATAGCGTTTTACTTTTTCTAAATCTCTCAGAATCTGCTCTTTAAAGCTTAATTTCTCTTCTTCTCTTGACTTTTCACTCAAAAGTTTTTCCTCCTTGTTGACAATCCATACTATTATATCTTAAAAATCCAAGAAAAGCAACCTATGATACTTTTCCTAGCTTATTTTTTATACTCAATGAAAATCAAAGAGCAAACTAGGAAGCTAGCCGCAGGTTGCTCAAAACACTGTTTTGAGGTTGTAGATAAGACTGACAAAGTCAGTCACATATATACGGTAAGGCGACGCTGACGTGGTTTGAATTTGATTTTCGAAGAGTATTAGCTTCCCAGACCATATCATACCAAGTTTCCCCTGCAAAGGTTGACTGGGATAGGCCTTCATTGACAAATCCATGCTTTTCATAGTAAGCGATGAGATAGTCATGACAGGTTAGGTTAATGCCTTCTCTCTCATCTTCAAGAGCCAGTTCTTTCAAGGCTATTAGCAATTTCTGACCCAGTCCTAGTCCCTGTGCTTCTTTGGCAATAGACAGACAGGTCACAGAGATATAGCCACCCCGCTCATGACTATAGTCTTTTATGTCTTCTGTAAAAGAGTGATCTTGCAGATGGCGGTGAGGGGCAACTGGCCCTTCGATATAACCCATGATTCTGCCTGCTTTTTCTGCAACCAGAAAAGAGGTCTGAATTTCTCGCAAATGCGCTTCAAAAACAGAGTGAGGAATGGCTTCTTCTACCGAGAAATTCTCTAATTCAATCTCGACAATCCGATCCAAATCTTCTAATTTTGCTTTCCTAATTTCCATTGTGCCTCCAGATAAAAGGGATTAAACCAAATCATACTATAACCCTGGCTAGTTTCATAAAGGGAAGTTTCTTCATCAATAAAACCGTTCATTTCAAAATAGGAAAGCAGCTCATCAGGACTCTCCAAACGAATCCCTTTGTAATCCAGCTCAACTGCCACCTCTTTCAAAGCCGCAAGAAGAAGTGTTCCCAAGCCCTGTCTCTGATGGTCAGACTCGATGACTAAAGA
>CAKQBM010000090.1 GCA_934216185.1 uncultured Streptococcus sp.
ATACAGACACCATCAATGGCATCATAGAAGGGAGTATCCGCCATGACAAGAACTGAATACCTGACTCAGCTAGAACTCTATCTCAAGAAACTACCTGAAGCTGATCGCATCGAAGCCATGGACTATTTCAGGGAACTCTTTGACGATGCTGGAGTCGAAGAAGAGGAAGAACTCATTGCTAGTTTGGGAACTCCCAAAGAAGCGGCCCACGAAGTTCTCTCTAATCTTCTCGATAAAAAAATCAATGAGGCACCCGCTCAAAAGAATAACCGACAAATTTTGCATGTCGCCTTGTTAGCTCTCCTTGCAGCACCCATCGGTATTCCTCTGGGAATCGCCATCCTCGTGTCCCTGTTCGCAATCCTTGTGGTAGCCTTGACTGTCATTCTAGCTTTCTTTGCGGTTTCCATACTTGGTATCATCGGCGGATTCCTATTTTTAGTTGAAAGTTTCACTGTCTTAGCCCAAGCTAAATCAGCCTTTATCTTGATTTTTGGTTCTGGTTTACTGGCTATCGGTGCTTCTTCACTAGTCTTACTAGGTATTTCCTATGTAGCCCGCTTCTTCGGTCTACTCATTGTTCGCCTGGTGCAATTTGTTCTTAAAAAAGGAAAGAGAGGTGACCAGCATGCGTAAATTGACAAAAGGATTTCTCATTTTTGGTGTGGTGACTACTGTTATCGGCTTTATCCTGCTCTTTGTAGGAATCCAATCTGACGGGATTAAGAGTCTGCTTGCCATGTCCAAGGAGCCTGTCTATGATAGTCGGATGGAAGAGATGACCTTTGGCAAGGAAGTCGAAAACCTAGAAATCACGCTCCACCAACACGCGCTGACCATCACAGACTCTTTCGATGATCAAATCCACATTTCTTACCATCCATCTATTTCTGCTAACCATGGTCTTATCACAAGTCAGAACGATAAAACCCTGAGCCTCACTGATAAGAAACTGTCTGAAACTCCATTTCTCTCTTCTGGAATTGGCGGGATTCTCCATATCGCAAGTAGCTACTCTCGTCGTTTTGAAGAAGTTATTCTCCAATTGCCAAAAGGGAGAAGTCTAAAAGGGATCAACGTGTCAGCCAATCGTGGACAAACCACCATCATAAATGCTAGCCTTGAAAATGCGACCCTCAATACAAACAGCTATCTCCTCCGAATTGAAGGAAGTCGTATCAAAAACAGTAAACTCACAACCCCTAATATCATTAATATCTTTGATACAGACCTTACAGATAGTCAGCTAGAGTCAACAGAACATCACTTCCACGCTGAAAATATTAAAGTATATGGTAAAGTAGAACTATCTTCTAAAAATGCGCTCAGTATCATGCTAACTCAAAAAGAAAGCCAAGAAATTAACTTAGACCTCTCGAGTCACCATGGTCCTATTTATCAGTTATCGAGAGATGAGAGTCAACGCCACCCCAACGAATTAAGCAACCCTTACAAAACTGAAAAGACCGATGTAAAAGGTCAACTCATAGCTAAGGCTGATGATTATATTAGTCTTGAGACTACAGCCAACAGACCTTAACAAACCTATTTATATCGACCAAAATGACGTATATACAACTAAAAAGGAGGTTCTACCATGAAACAAGAATGGTTTGAAAGTAATGATTTTGTAAAAACAACAAGCAAGAACAAGCCTGAAGAACAACCCAAAAATCTTGCAGACAAGGCTGAAGAAACGATAGCCGATCTCGATACACCAATTGAAAAAAATACTCAAGTAGAGGAGGAAGTCTCTCAAGCTGAAGTCGAACTTGAAAGCCAGCAAGAAGAGAAAATTGAAACGCCTGAAGACAGTGAATCGAGAACAGAAATAGAAGAAAAGAAAGCATTAGATTCTACTGAAGAAGAGCAAGACCTTTCTAAAGAAACAGAAAAAGTCACTATAGCTGAAGAGAGTCAAGAAGCACTTCCTCAGCAAAAACCAACCACCAAAGAGCCCCTTCTTATCAGTCAATCCCTAGAAAGTCCTTACATCCCCGACCAAGCTCCAAAATCTGCGGATAAATGGAAAGAGCAAGCGCTTGATTTTTGGTCTTGGCTAGTGGAAGCGATCAAATCTCCTACAAGCAAGCTTGAAACAAGTAGCACACACAGTTACACAGCCTTTCTCTTGCTCATTCTGTTTTCTGCATCTTCCTTTTTCTTTAGTATCTACCACATCAAACATGCTTACTATGGACGTATAGCAACTATGCATAATCACTTCCCTGAACAATTTGCTTCATTAAATCTCTTTTCGATTATCTCTATCCTAGTAGCAACAACACTCTTCTTCTTTTCATTCCTCTTGGGTAGTTTCGTTGTGAGACGATTTATCCACCATGAAAAAGACTGGACGCTAGAAAAGGTTGTCCAACAATATAGTCAACTCTTGGCAATTCCAATCTTCCTCACTGCTATTGCTAGTTTCTTCGCCTTCTTTGACAGCCTGCGATTTACGGCTCTCTTGTGTGTGATTAGCATTGGAATCATTCTGCTTGCTAGTCTCCATATCATTACGAGACCTAGTCAATCAAGTGAAGCCGACTCCTTCTATCAATTATTCTTGTCTGTCCTTGTGAACGGAGTCATCATCCTCCTCTTCTTTGTGGCTGAAGTGGCACTGATTGGAGATTATCTTCGTATCTTGGCCTTTCTTTAAACTTTAATCCTGCCATTCATGGCAGGATTTTTTATATGCTAAAAAGCAAGTCGATTGACCTGCTTCTGATTTACTCTTCTTGTGCTAATGTTTTAAAATCTTTTTCTAATATGGGGTGTATTTCTAATTGATTGGCGTCTAGTTGGTGGTAAAATTCTGACGGTAGTACCTCAAGGAATTTTGCATAGCCCAAGCGGGCAATGGCTTCATAGTCTTCTGGTTTAGAGCCATCTCCTGTAATTTGAACCAAGTCAATCTCCCACTGAACTTCCTTATCCACCAATTGCTCAATATAGGCTGCAGGAACAAACGGTTCTCTCGGTAACACTGTCTTGACTCCTTGAGCTAGATGGTAAACGCCATGCACTTGCCCTTCTCCATCCTGACAGAAGGAAACTCTTGCAAAGTAGGCATCTGTCTCTTGAACCGCACGCACACGAGCTTCAAACTGAGCTAAGCCGTCTTCCTCTAAAAAGCTTTTCAAGTCCTCATGACTAAAGAAAACAGGATTAAAAATTCCTTGGCAAATCGTAAAGCGGGCTACAGTGTCTGCCATATGGGCTTGAATATTTGCTTGGAAATAAGCTTCAAAATCAAAACCATCTAATCCTTCAATCTCAGTTCCTGTATAAGCAAGCAGGGCATCTAAAAATGCTTTGATAATCTCCCAGTCTGTCTTTGTGAGTAGGTCAGGAAGATCGACACGATAAGCCTTTGGACCATCATCATAACTAACTTTAAAGAGAAATTGTGATTGCCCTACTATCGCACACTCGATATACTCGAGACGGTTAAAAGGCTGACGGAGATAGACGGCATCATAGCTATGTGACTCCAAACCATCTACCAAAGCCAAGATGGACTTGGCAGTCAAAATTTCCTGTTCTCCTAAAATGCTCTGTTTATTTGGAATAAAAAATGTTTTCGTCATAACTGGACTCCTTTTGAAATCGTTTACATATAGTATACCCTATTTTCCTGAAAGATACAGAAACAAACTTTAGATTTTTGAGTAAAAAGCATAGAAAAACAGCCCCTGAGGACTGTTTGATCTTATACTGTAGCTGCTTGATCCAAGCTTTCACCGATAGCGGCTAGGCGCTCGATCACTTCTGCTTGTGTCAATTCATTTTCTGAGACATAGCGGTTACGTGGGTGAACACGGCACTCGTGTGAGCATCCACGAAGGTACTTGTCTTCATTTTCTTCTGATGTCAAGATACGACGGTTACAGAATGGATTTCCACAGTTGACATAACGTTCACATGGTGTTCCATCAAACCAGTCTTTTCCTACGATAGTTGGGTTGACATGGTTGACATCAACGGCGATACGCTCGTCAAAGACATACATTTTTCCATCCCAAAGCTCACCTTGGACTTCTGGGTCTTTACCGTAAGTTGCGATTCCTCCGTGCAATTGGCCGACATCTTTGTAGCCTTCACGGACCATCCAACCTGAGAATTTCTCACAGCGAACTCCACCTGTACAGTAAACCACGACACGCTTGTCCATGAATTTTTCCTTGTTGTCACGGACCCATTGTGGCAACTCACGGAAGTTGCGGATGTCTGGGCGGATAGCTCCACGGAAATGTCCTAGGTCGTACTCGTAATCGTTACGTGTGTCAAGAACCACTGTGTCTTCGTCAAGAAGGGCTTCTTTAAACTCTTTTGGAGACAAGTAAGCACCTGTTGTTTCAAGTGGGTTGATGTCATTGTCAAAGTCGTTATCTTCCAAACCAAGGTGGACAATCTCTTTCTTGTAACGAACAAACATCTTCTTGAAGGCTTGTTCATTTTCTTCGTCAATCTTGAACCAGAGGTCTTCCATGCCTGGGAGGCTGTGAACGTAGTCCATGTATTTTTGAGTTGTTTCATAGTCACCTGAAACCGTTCCGTTAATTCCCTCGTCAGCGACTAGGATACGACCCTTAAGGCCGATTGATTTACAGAAAGCCAAGTGGTCTGCAGCAAATTGCTCTGCATTTTCAATTGGAGTATAAAGGTAGTAAAGTAAGACACGAATATCTTTTGCCATAAGATTTGTTCTCTTTTCTATTCTTAAATTTTCAGAATTTTTCATCTAACTATACTAGTATACCTGCTTGAGAAAACGAATGCAATTTATTTGACTGGAAATTGTAGAAAGGGACATATCCCTGCAATTCAATAACCATAGCGAATAGCAGACAATTCTCTCAATTTTTTGATCTGCTCAGCTTGACTTTTTGACAAAGTCAGCTTATTGTCAATCAACACACGTGAGATGTCAACATTCATTTGGCTTAGAATAAATGGAGTAGAGGTCCCATCGTCCTTTAATCGTCTTTTATAACTCACTAACTGATTTTTCAAGGGAGCAAGTTGAGGCGTATCCTTTATATCTTCCAATAGATGATTTATGATCGTCATGGCTTCACGACGTCTTTCGCTTCCTCCAGCAAACCATTTTAATGGTGTCATACTCATTTTTCTCCTGAAATATTTGAAAAAACTATAATTCCTAACTCGTCTGTCAGTATTTTACCCAAACACCCTGTGTAAAAAAGTCAGCAAAAATGGTAATGTTGCGAAAATATTATTGATCACATGCACCGCATAGGAAGGATAAATGCTCTTGGTATAGCGGGTCAAACTAGCAAAGATGATGCCAGATGTTGCAAAGACGAAGATATCTAACAAACTAGGCAGGCTTGAAAAATGAGGAAGAGCAAATAAAATTGACGGAAGAAGCAAATCAAGGCCAAATCGCGAATGTTTAAAGAAGGCATGTTGCAGTAATCCTCTATAGATTAGCTCTTCCATAAGTGGAGTCAGAAAGAACAAAGTTATATAGATACCTAGCTCAGCAAAGTTGGTCCCACTATAACCGATCAATACGGCCCAGCCTTCAGCAGTTGACTGAACATGTTTAGCTGTCTGAACGTTAAAAGAGATCTGGAGCACTACCACTAATACTGTCAAAATTGAATACCAAAGCCATTTTTTTCTTGGAATGTGAAAGAGATAACCATGACCTGTCTTAACCAGAATCCAAATCATGACTCCGCTAAATAGCAAACTCAAGAGATTTTGAATCCAGACGAAATTGCCAATCTGGGAAGAAAATTGCCAATAATTTTGAACAATAAGCGTCAGCTTAGCAAGTCCAAATACGAAAAACAGGTAAGAGAAGACTGCACTTATTTTGAGTAGAAGCTGATACTTTTTCATAGAAATTCTTCCTCATTTCTTATATTTCAGCCTATATTCCACATAAATGAAAAACTGCTCCTAATAACCAAGGTCACGATAACCACGCGGACAGTACCCACTTACTGGAAAAGGACCTGAATTTTTTAATATAGAAGGGCAAGAACCAAATGGACTTCCCTGATAAGCATACCCTCTATAAATATCAGATACATCTCCACCCTCTATATGATCAAGCATTTCAGTATCCATAATTTCAAATTGTTCCATCATTTTTGTATCCTTTTTATTTTTAATTTTTGTCCTGTTGCAACCTTTTCACTGTTAGTATAGCACTATTTTTTTATTCTTTCATCAAAATATTTAATTGGCATCAAAACATCTTGAATTGTTAAAAAATTTAAAAAGCAAGCATGAAAAACATACTTGCCCTAAGGGAACTTGACAAAATGAAATCTAGAAACAAAAAGATAATAAATGTAACAGACAACTGAAATTATTCTTACTTCTTCTTGCTTAAATATATTCTTGCAATATAAGCACTAATCAAGACAATACCACAGCCCAAAGCTAGAACAACTATTAAAGAATTTAAGATAGTAGGTGTTCTATCAATTCGATTAACAAAACGAATTAAAGATAAAGCAGTCATTAAGAGTAGTCCTGATGATTCCAATCTGATAAAATAAGTTCCTTGCTTTTCAACTGAATATAAGAACGATGGTAATAAAATCAATGTAACTGCTATGACAAACAAATTTGAACCAATCTCTTCGCCGTTATTAAATAAAGAAAACATTAGAACATTAGTGAGTATCACGATTGCAGAGCAAATGATAAAATAACTCTTATTTCGCACTGTTTTCACCTCGAATTCTATATTTTATGGTAGTATCATGTTGCCAATCCGTAGCCTACATAAGCTCCTGATGCTGCACATGTAGCAAGATAAGCTGCCGCTGCCCCCCAACCAATTGGAGTACTTGTCATTAATACAGCCATTGTAGCCCCTAAATAAACTGAGGTGCCTCCAAAAACACGATCCCAATTGGCTCCTGCTTCAATTTCCATTAACTCTTCTTGACTAAGTGTCATAAATGTTGAAGTATCAAATACTAGAGTATTCATGATGAATACCTCCTTTTTTTATTTTTGTCTTGTTGCAACCTTGACAACATCAATATATCATAATTAACTAATATCATTTTTTAAAATCATAAAATGTCTTTTTTTCATCACGAAATGTTTTTAATAAATTTTATCAAAGCCTAAAACTAATATATACTATCATCAACTATAAAAAGCAATGCTTAATCTTACTTAATAAAAATTACTGTTCATGACAATATAAATACCATTTACGATTTAGCAAGAAGTTTTTTAGTAAAGTTTGGCATAATATACCTATCTACTATATGAAAGGAATTGCCAATGACTTCTTATAAACGTACATTTGTTCCTCAAATAGATGCTAGAGATTGCGGTGTTGCTGCCTTAGCCTCGATTGCTAAATTCTATGGTTCAGATTTTTCTCTAGCTCACTTGAGAGAACTTGC
>CAKQBM010000091.1 GCA_934216185.1 uncultured Streptococcus sp.
GTACAAGCCCATCAACAGACGGACATTTACCTTTCAGCGTTACAAAACCAATTGAAAAACAACATCAATTGTCTGATAGTGGTGAAAACCTAGCTCCAGTGGTTGATTCTCAATCTGCAACTAATATGTCTGAATTAAAACAATCTGTTGTAACAGCATTCAGAATGTATTCATTCTTTGATAAAAGTTCTAAGTGGGGACACTTAGCTAATAATCTAAATGCTAAAAACAGTGTTGCAATGACTATTGCTAACATTAACGGTGATTATTGGTTCGTAAATACTTTTGCTAGTGAAACAAAACAACCAATCAACCTAAACCAAGACCTTGCCCAACTTGAAGCAAAACTAGCTGAAGCTCAAAAACAAAACAGCCAAGCTCAAACTGCTCTTGCAAATGCTAAAGCAGAATTGGCAGCAGCTTCACGTAAATATGCTTCTGCACTTGAAGCTAAAACAGACGCTGAAAAAGAATTAGCAAGTAAATCAGCAACACCACTTCAAACAGAAGTCGCTGAAAAGAACTTGCAATTGGCAAACCTTGCTTTGAAAAATGCACAAGAACGTAAAGCAAATGCTGAAAAAGCTGTTGAAAACTTCTCAAGAAGCCAAGCAGAAAAACAAACTGCTCTTGAAACAGCTAAAGATGAACTTGCTACAGCCAAAACTGCTCAAAAAGATGCTGAAACTGCTCTTACAAGTGCACAAGCAAAATTGCAAGCTGAAGAAAACAAGTTGACTGCACTTCAAGCTGAACAAGCAAAGTTCCATGCAGAAAAAGACCAATTGGTGTCAGATGCGAAAGCAATTGCAACTGAATTGAGTGCTTATCTAAATGCAGATAAGAATCTTGCAGATGCGCAAGCAAAAGTAGCTGATTTGGAAACAAAATTGACTCAAGCAAAATCTGCTGCAAAATTGGCACAAGATAAATTAGATGCAGTTACAGCTAAATTGCAAGCTGAACAAGCTAAATTAGCTGAAATCCAAGAAGAGTTTGATAAGTTGGTAGACTTCGAAAACAAAGCTAAAGAAAATGTAATCACAACTCTACCAGACGGAACTGTTGTTGCTGTGGACTCAAATTCTAATACTTTACCTAAAGAAAATACTGAAGAAACTGCTGATAAATCAAAGACAGCTTCACAATCAGGTAAAGATGTTACTTTGGATGCTAAAGAAGATGTTGTTGTGAAAGATAAAGAACAAACAAAAGATAAGCAACAAACATATTCAGCTCCAGCTGTTAAAGCAGGTGCATATGAAAAAGTGACATATTCACGAGTAGAACGTGCAAAATCATTGCCAGATACTGGAGAGTCATCAAGTGTTGCAATGTTGCTACTCGGTGCAATTTTGGGAGCATTTGGACTTGTAACAGTACGTAGAAAGAATTAGAATAATAAAAAAATCTTCTTATTATAAATAGGAAGATTTTTTGGATTCACAAAACTAGTTTAAAAGACTACGCTATTTAAACCAATTTTGAGAATGAATATTGGACTATACCAATTGCGCCGAATACGGTATCGAACTATGTATAAAAAAATGTGATTATTAAATTTTAAAACTATAAAATTTAAGTAAATTTTAAAAATCATTTGGTCAACCAATGGTCAATTCACTTAATTTCAATACTAACTAGCGTGTGATAATATCTTGATTTAATCGTTTTTTGATTAATTATTTTAACTTATTTTAACGCTAATTTGTTGGCCGCCGGTATAGTATAGAGCTAGGAACGTAGTTAATCTTCGTTCCTTTTTGTATTATTTTTGGTATAATAATAGTTATTCAATTTTATTTAAATTAAGAAAGAGTAGGATAGTATGTCTCGTTCTATCGATTTATTAAAACATCGGTATCTGAAAAATATTAAAGAAAATCCTGAATTGTTTATTGGGGTTGAGCTGGAATATCCTGTTGTAAACTTGGAAGGGAATGCAACAGATGTTGAAGTTATAAAAGATTTATTTCATTATTTACTTTCCGCTCTGGATTTCACTGTAGAAAAGGTAGATGATTTTGGCAATCCTATCCAGTTAGTGAATCCGATAAGTCAGGATGCTATTTTATTTGAAGTTTCCTATACAACGATTGAGTTTGCATTTGGTAAGGTCGAAACAATTCAAGAGGTCGAAAATCGTTTTAATAATTATATGGATGTAATTCAGAGAAAATTAGGTGAATCTAATCATGCTATCGTTGGCTGCGGTATTCATCCCAACTGGGATAAAAATGAGAATTGTCCAGTTGCTTATCCACGTTATCAGATGTTAATGGACTATTTGAGTTTGAGTAGGAATGTGACTGAATCAGATTTACATCATTTCCCTGAATATGGTGCTTTTATCTGTGGGAGTCAGGTCCAGCTGGATGTTTCAAACTCTAACTACTTACGGGTGATTAATGCTTTTACTCAAATTGAAGGGGCTAAGGCTTATTTATTTGCCAATTCTGAGTTTTCAGGTGAGAATTGGGATACGAAAATTTCAAGGGATATTTTCTGGGAAGAATCCATGCATGGTATCTATACAGAGAATGTTGGGGTTAATGCTAGACTCTTTAATGATGAAGCTGATTTTTTTGATTATCTAGACCATTCTGCGATTTTTACTGCGGAACGTGATGGGCAAACCTATTATTTTTATCCGATTCAGGCGAGAGACTATCTGACGACACCTGAAATCCAAGCATATGCTCTTAGTGGGGATATGGTTCTTATTTCCCCTCAAGAGAAGGATTTTGAAACTCATCGTAGTTATCAGTACCAAGACTTAACGACTCGCGGAACAGTTGAGTTTCGTAGTGTGTGTACTCAGCCTCTAGATAGAACCTTCTCTTCAGCAGCTTTTCACTTGGGATTGTTGGTTAATTTAGATAAGTTAGAAGCTTACTTAGAAACAGCACCTTTCTTTAAAGAATTTGGTCGTGATTACAAGTTTTTACGACGACAATTTTCTAAGAAAAAGCTTACAGATGAGGAAGAATCTACGATTATTGAATTTTCCAAAGACTTACTCCTGCTAGCTGAGGAAGGACTAGTGATGAGAAATAAGCAAGAAATGAGCTATTTACAGCCTTTGAGAGACAAATTGGGGTTATAATTTTTGTTATAAAGCGAGAATTTTCTGAAAAATCATGATATAATGGAAGTGACTTTAGATAAAGGATAGAGAGTAATGACATTAGTTTATCAATCAACGCGTGATGCCAATAATACAGTAACTGCCAGCCAAGCTATTTTGCAAGGTTTGGCGACGGACGGTGGTTTGTTTACACCGCTTACTTATCCAAAGGTAGATTTGGACTTTGACAAATTGAAAGATGCTTCTTACCAGGAAGTTGCTAAGCTAGTTTTGTCAGCCTTTTTAGATGACTTTACGGCTGAGGAGTTGGACTACTGTATCAACAATGCCTACGATAGCAAGTTTGATACTCCAGCTATAGCGCCTTTGGTGAAATTAGACGGCCAATACAACTTGGAACTGTTCCATGGTTCAACGATTGCCTTCAAGGATATGGCCTTGTCTATCCTGCCATACTTTATGACGACTGCTGCTAAGAAACATGGTTTAGAGAACAAAATCGTCATTTTGACAGCTACATCTGGTGATACTGGGAAAGCTGCTATGGCAGGATTTGCAGATGTGCCCGGCACTGAGATTATCGTCTTTTATCCAAAGGACGGTGTCAGCAAGGTACAAGAGCTGCAAATGACTACTCAGACTGGCGACAATACTCATGTTATCGCCATTGACGGTAACTTTGACGATGCGCAAACAAATGTGAAACATATGTTTAACGATGTAGCCCTTCGTGAAAAATTGGCTGCCAACAAGTTGCAATTTTCATCAGCTAACTCTATGAACATTGGTCGTTTGGTACCACAAATTGTTTATTATGTTTATGCTTACGCTCAGTTGGTTAAGACTGGTGAGATTGTGGCTGGTGAACAGATCAACTTTACCGTACCAACAGGAAACTTCGGAAATATCTTGGCTGCCTTTTATGCCAAACAAATCGGCTTACCAGTTGGTAAATTGATCTGTGCTTCAAATGATAACAATGTTTTGACAGACTTCTTCAAGACACGTGTTTACGACAAGAAACGTGAGTTTAAGGTAACAACTAGTCCATCTATGGATATTTTGGTATCTTCAAACTTGGAGCGTTTGATTTTCCATCTTTTGGGTAATGATGCGGTTAAGACAGCTGAACTCATGAATGCTTTGAATACACAAGGTCAATATGAGTTGACTAATTTTGATGCAGAGATTCTTGATCTCTTTGCGGCTGAATATGCAACTGAGGAAGAAACAGCGGCAGAAATCAAGCGTGTTTATGAGTCAGATTCTTATATCGAGGATCCACATACGGCGGTTGCCTCGGCAGTTTATAAGAAATACCAAGCGGCTACTGGCGATGTGACTAAGACAGTGATTGCTTCAACAGCGAGTCCATACAAGTTCCCAGTGGTTGCAGTAGAAGCTGTAACTGGAAAATCAGGGCTTGGCGACTTTGAAGCCTTGGCTCAATTACATGATATTTCAGGAGTGGCAGTGCCGCCAGCAGTTGATGGCCTTGAAACAGCTCCAGTTCGTCATAAAACAACAGTGGCAGCTGCTAACATGCAAGCAGCGGTTGAGGCTTATCTAGGGCTTTAAGACAGAGGGAGTAAACTCGGTTGGGAAACCAACTGAGTTTCTTTTCATCAGGAGGGGAGATTGTTTAAGAAAAATAAAGACATTCTTAATATTGCCTTACCAGCTATGGGTGAAAACTTTTTGCAGATGCTCATGGGAATGGTGGACAGTTATTTGGTTGCTCATTTAGGATTGATAGCTATTTCAGGTGTTTCAGTAGCTGGTAATATTATCACCATTTATCAGGCGATTTTCATTGCTCTGGGGGCAGCTATTTCTAGTGTTATTTCAAAAAGTTTGGGTCAGAAGAATCAGTCTAAGCTAGCCTATCATGTGACTGAGGCGTTAAAAATTACTTTACTATTAAGTTTCCTTTTAGGAGCTTTGTCTATCTTCGCTGGACAAGAGATGATAGGACTTTTGGGAACTGAGCAGGCTGTGGCCGAGAGTGGCGGACTCTATCTATCCTTGGTAGGCGGATCGATTGTTCTTTTGGGATTGATGACCAGTCTGGGTGCCTTGATTCGTGCAACGCATAATCCACGTCTGCCTCTTTATGTCAGCCTCATGTCAAATGCTTTGAATATTCTCTTTTCCAGTCTAGCTATTTTTGTTCTTGATATGGGAATAGCGGGTGTTGCTTGGGGGACTATTCTGTCTCGCTTGGTTGGTCTTGTGATTTTGTGGGCACAATTAAAACTTCCTTATACGAAACTGACTGTTGGTTTAGATAAGGAACTATTGACCTTGGCTTTACCAGCAGCTGGAGAGCGACTTATGATGCGGGCTGGAGATGTCGTGATCATTGCCTTGGTTGTTTCTTTTGGGACGGAGGCAGTTGCTGGGAATGCAATCGGAGAAGTCTTGACCCAGTTTAACTATATGCCTGCCTTTGGAGTTGCTACAGCAACGGTCATGCTGGTGGCTCGAGCAGTTGGAGAGGATAATTGGAAAAGAGTAGCTAGTTTGAGCAAGCAAACCTTTTGGCTTTCTCTGGTCCTCATGTTACCCTTGACCTTCAGTATCTATGCTCTGGGTATACCACTAACTCATCTCTATACGACTAACCCTCTAGCGGTTGATGCCAGTGTGCTAGTGACACTTTTTTCACTACTAGGGACACCTATGACGACAGGAACAGTCATCTATACGGCTGTTTGGCAGGGCTTGGGGAATGCTCGCCTTCCATTTTATGCGACAAGTATAGGGATGTGGTGTATCCGTATTGGGACAGCCTATCTGATGGGGACTGTTCTTGGTTGGGGCTTGCCTGGTATTTGGGCTGGAACCCTTTTGGATAATGGTTTTCGCTGGTTATTTCTACGCTACCGTTACCAGCGTTATATGAGCTTGAAAGGATAGGAAATGCAAAAAACAGCTTTTATTTGGGATTTAGACGGGACTTTATTGGACTCTTACGAAGCGATTTTGTCAGGGATTGAGGAAACCTTTAGGCAGTTTTCTATTACTTATGATAAGGAGAAAGTGAGGAAGTTTATCCTCAAGTATTCTGTGCAGGATTTGCTTGTGCAGGTGGCAGAAGAGAGAAAACTAAATGTGGAAATACTAAATCAGGTACGTGCCCAGAGTCTGGCTGAGAAGAATGCGCAAGTAGTCTTGATGTCAGGTGCGCGTGAGGTTCTAGAGTGGGCAGACGTAGCAGGGATTCAGCAGTTTGTCTATACTCATAAGGGAGACAATGCTTTTGCCATCCTCAGAGACTTGGGGTTGGAAATCTATTTCACAGAGATTCTAACCAGTCAGAGTGGCTTTGCGCGCAAGCCAAGTCCAGAAGCGGCTACCTATCTGTTAGACAAGTATCAGCTGAATCCTGAGAAGACTTATTATATAGGGGACCGGACTCTGGATGTGGAATTTGCCCAGAATAGTGGGATTCAAAGTCTCAACTTTTTAGAGTCGACTTATGAAGGCAATCACCGGATTCAAGCGTTAGCAGATATTCCTTACATTTTTGGGGATTGGGAACGATAAGATTGTGTCAGTTTTGTGACAGATACCTAACAAACTATTTCAAGTAACGGAGTTTGTTACAATGAATAGACAGTTCTGTTAAATAGGCCCGAGAGGGCTTTTTTTCGGCTCTTTTTGTGTTATCATAGACAGGTACTCATTTGAAAGGAATTTGAAAGAATGAAGAAAAGAATATTATTAGCATCAACAGTAGCCTTGTCATTTGCCCCAGTATTGGCAACTCAAGCAGAAGAAGTTCTTTGGACTGCCCGTAGTGTTGAGCAAATCCAAAACGATTTGACTAAAATGGACAACAAAACAAGTTATACAGTACAGTATGGTGATACCTTGAGCACCATTGCAGAAGCCTTGGGTGTAGATGTCACAGTTCTTGCGAATTTGAATAAAATCACTAATATGGACCTGATTTTCCCAGAAACTGTTTTGACAACGACTGTCAATGAAGCAGAAGAAGTAACGGAAGTTGAAATCCAAACACCTCAAGCAGATTCTAGTGAAGAAGTGACAACTGCGACAGCAGATTTGACAACCAATCAAGTGACCGTTGATAATCAAACTGTTCAGGTTGCAGATCTTTCTCAACC
>CAKQBM010000092.1 GCA_934216185.1 uncultured Streptococcus sp.
TTGCTCAAGAAGGGCATGGTATTGCAAAAGAGATAGAGTTCAAACCAGGTCCAAGACTCGATAGCATAGAGATAGGTGGTCAAAAACTCCCTATCCTCCTCTGTTAGCGGATAGCCCTTATTTAAGGAATGGATGGCATTTTTAATCACAATGGCATTCAAACGACGATAAGTCTCTGCCATCTGTCCTTGCTTGACCTCCTCTAATAGTTGCTCTAAGCCAGCTATGTCTTGGTGGGCAAAGCGATCCACAACCTTTCTACCAAATCGCATATGTGGAGATTCTTGATAGTTGTTGAGCTTGTGCCCAAACTCATCAAAGGTCACATTTATACCTTGGATAGCTAGAATCAACTTATCTGCAGACAGCATAGACTGCCCTAGTTCAAACTTGGACAACTGAGAGGCTGTTAGACCCTCACAAGCTACATCTGACTGCTTAAGCTTTCTCGCCAAACGCAATTCCTTGTAAAACTCTCCCAATTCCATTCTCTCAATCATCTCACCACCTCCTAATTTTTATATATTATATCATTATTTTTACAATTTTGTCAAAATATTCTGACACTTTATCGAGTGAAAAAGCCAGCCCTAAGCTGACTCTTTATTCCATAGTATCAAAGGCAAGACTTGGTTTGGCATTAAGGTCCAAGCTTGCGAAGTTTTCTTTGTTCCACTCGCTGACACTGGCATAGGCAATCATACCTGCATTATCTCCGCAAAGACGCAGAGGTGGGATGATGACCTTGACATCTGTGATTTCAGCTGCTAGGCGTTCTCTGAGGCCTTTATTGGCAGCCACGCCACCTGCCACAACTAGAGTTTTAACAGGGTATTTTTCCAAGGCTTTCTTGGTTTTTGCCATGAGAATATCCAGTACAGCTGCTTGGAAGGAAGCACACAAATCCTCTGTTGACAAGCTCTCTCCCTTTTGCTCGGCATTGTGGTGAAGGTTGATAAAGGCAGATTTCAAACCTGAGAAGGAGAACTCCAGATTATCTTCCTTAATCATGGCACGAGGAAAGTCATAAATATCCTGCCCCTGATGAGCCAGCTCGTCAATTTCGCGACCTGCTGGATAGGTCAAGCCCATGACACGGCCGACCTTATCATAAGCCTCACCAACCGCGTCATCTCTCGTTTCCCCAACAATCTTGTAGTCACCAGCCTCAGAAACATAGACTAACTCTGTGTGTCCACCGCTGACCAAGAGGGCTAGCAAGGGAAACTCCAAAGGCTCCACGCTCTGAGCTGCCATGAGGTGACCAGCCATGTGGTTAACGGGAATCAGCGGAAGTCCATGAGCCCAAGCAAAGGCCTTGGCAGCTGACAAACCAACTAGTAAGGCTCCGACCAAGCCCGGTCCGTAGGTGACCGCCACAGCTGTCACGTCCTCTTCCGTAATCCCTGCTTCTGCTAGCGCCTCCTCGATGCAGGCTGTAATGACCTCGACATGGTGACGACTGGCTACTTCCGGTACTACGCCCCCAAAACGTTTGTGACTCTCAATTTGACTAGCAATGACATTGGACAAGAGCTCATCGTCGTTTTTCAAGACGGCGACACTGGTCTCATCACAGGATGTCTCAAATGCTAAAATATATCTATCCTTCATCTATTTCTCTCTTCATGATGATGGCGTCCTCGACTGGATCATGGTAGTAGGCCTTTCGCTCAGCGATGACCGCCATCTTTTCTTTCTTGTAAAATGCTTGCGCTCGTTGATTTGACTTTCTGACTTCGAGGAAAATTTCCTTATCTGCTGGCAATTGAGCAAACAAGGCCGAGGCAATTCCCTGACCCTGATAAGCTCCTTTGACAGCGATTTGCAGGACTTCTGCCTCAAATAGATTCTCCTGAACAGCTAAAAAGCCAATCACTTCTGTCCCATCATAAGCTAGAGCATACCAAGTCTGGTCTTGAGCCAGGTCTGCTTGGATTTGTTCCAACGTCCAAGGACTGACTGGGTAAACAGTTGCCATGACAGCGTAGATGGCTTGAGCCAAGTCAGGCCGCTGTTGGATTCGTTTGATTTCTATCATAGGCGTTTAATGTAAGACTCGCCAGACTCTGTGTGGTTCTTGAGCCAGTTTTCCTCAGCCTCAACTCGTTTGAGGTAATTCGGAACAAAATCATGCAAGGAGTCTGCTTCTTTGTCCCAAGCCAAAAGAGCAAGATTGGCTGCATTAGGCAAGGTTTCTTTGAAATTAGTCCTTGGCAAGCGTTCTTGAATTTGCTCCACAAAGGGGCCAACTTCTCCGACAAAGGTTACCTGACTAGCACCCTTGATTAACTCAATTACTCGCTCAAAAGGCAGGTGCGCTTCTGGCATGACAGGCTGAGCATTTTCATAAAATCCTGCATAAACATTGTTGCGACGCGCATCCATCAAAGGAACGAACAGACCTTCTTGTTGGTATGGCACCAGAGCCAAGAGGCTAGACATACCAACTAACTCGATGTTCAGAGTGTGAGCTAAGGTCTTGGCAGTTGCTACCGCAATTCGCAAGCCTGTGTAACTACCTGGTCCTTCCGCCACCACGATTCGGTCCAAATCCTTGGGCGTCCAGTCCAAACTCGCCATCAAAAAATCGATGGCAGGCATAAGGGTAATACTGTGATTTTTCTTGATATTAATCGTCGTCTCGGCAAGAACTTGCTTGTCCTCTAAAATCGCGAGAGAAAGCGCCTTGCTGGACGTATCAAAAGCTAATACTTTCATAACACATTCCTATCTTTTTGTCTGCTTACTATTATACTACAAAAGCTGGCACATGGGAATTTTCTTTATCCCTAAACAAAAAAGCCCCAACATGGGCAGGGCATCTAAGCATTTAATCCAAAGTAAAATACAAACCAAACGACATAGGTTACGAGGAGGAGAAAAAGCGAGTAGAGAGTCACAAAACTAATCTTCCACAAGAACTTGGTTTGTCGTCGTTCCAGTTTGGCAAATAGAAGATTCCCCGCATAAACGCAAGCAACAAAAACAATAAAAGCCACCAAGCGAGCTCCGATAGCAAAAGCAAATAAGTTATACATAGGGCAACCTCCTTGACTTAAAATCTATATGGAATTATGACAAACGATAAATTTCACTTCCATTATCAAGATAACATATTTTCTTCATTTTTGTAAACGCTTACCTCTGAGTGCTTATATGACTTTCTCGTTTCCGTCTTTTACTAATTTTTCATTTTGTGGTATAATTGAAATAATTGTAACGAATCAAGGTCAATCTAGACACAAAATGGAATGAAATCAAGCAAATCTATGCTAAAAGTTTGGAATAAGCTGACCTGTAAATAGAAAGGAACTATATGATTTACAAAGTTTTTTATCAAGAAACAAAAGAACGTAGCCCACGCCGTGAAACAACACGCGCACTTTACCTAGACATCGATGCCAGCTCAGAACTTGAGGGCCGTATCGCTGCCCGCCAACTTGTCGAAGAAAATCGCCCAGAGTACAATATCGAGTATATCGAACTCTTGTCTGACAAATTGCTAGATTACGAAAAAGAAACTGGCGCCTTCGAAATTACGGAGTTCTAATATGGCCTACACTCTTAAACCTGAAGAAGTCGGCGTTTTTGCCATCGGTGGTCTGGGAGAAATCGGGAAAAACACTTACGGGATTGAATACCAAGATGAGATTATCATCGTCGATGCTGGGATTAAATTCCCAGAAGATGACTTGCTTGGTATCGACTATGTCATTCCTGATTACTCTTACATTGTGGACAATATCGACCGCGTCAAGGCTGTTTTGATTACACACGGACACGAGGACCACATCGGTGGGATTCCATTCCTGCTCAAGCAAGCAAATGTCCCTATCTATGCTGGACCGCTTGCCTTAGCTTTGATCCGTGGAAAACTCGAAGAACACGGCCTCCTGCGCAACGCTAAACTTTACGAAATCAACCACAACACTGAGTTGACCTTTAAAAATCTCAAGGCAACTTTCTTTAGAACTACTCACTCTATTCCAGAGCCTTTGGGGATTGTCATTCATACTCCTCAAGGGAAAATTGTCTGTACGGGTGACTTCAAGTTTGACTTAACACCAGTTGGTGAACCAGCAGATTTGCACCGTATGGCTGCGCTTGGTGAAGAAGGCGTACTCTGTCTCCTGTCTGACTCGACAAATGCAGAAATTCCAACCTTTACCAACTCTGAAAAAGTCGTTGGCCAGTCCATCATGAAGATTATCCAAGGTATTGAAGGACGCATCATCTTTGCATCCTTTGCCTCAAATATCTTCCGTCTCCAACAAGCAACAGAAGCTGCTGTTAAGACTGGACGCAAGATTGCGGTCTTTGGTCGTTCTATGGAAAAGGCCATTGTCAACGGAATTGACCTTGGCTACATCAAAGCTCCTAAGGGAACCTTTATCGAGCCAAATGAAATCAAAGATTACCCTGCAGGCGAGGTTCTTATCCTCTGTACAGGTAGTCAGGGTGAGCCGATGGCAGCCCTCTCTCGTATCGCCAACGGAACCCACCGTCAGGTGCAACTCCAACCAGGTGATACGGTTATCTTCTCTTCTAGCCCAATCCCTGGAAACACTACTAGCGTCAACAAACTGATTAACATCATTTCTGAAGCTGGTGTCGAAGTTATCCACGGCAAAGTGAACAATATCCATACATCTGGACACGGTGGTCAGCAAGAGCAAAAACTCATGCTCCGCTTGATTAAGCCAAAATACTTCATGCCTGTCCACGGTGAATACCGCATGCAAAAAGTCCACGCTGGACTAGCAGTGGATACTGGTGTTGAGAAGGACAATATCTTTATCATGAGCAATGGCGATGTACTTGCCCTTACTGCTGACTCAGCTCGTATCGCAGGTCATTTCAACGCCCAAGATATCTATGTCGATGGAAATCGTATCGGTGAAATCGGTGCAGCTGTCCTCAAAGACCGTCGTGATTTATCTGAAGACGGTGTCGTTCTAGCAGTCGCAACTGTTGACTTCAAGTCTCAAATGATTCTGTCTGGTCCAGACATCCTCAGCCGAGGCTTTGTCTACATGAGAGAGTCTGGTGACTTGATTCGCCAAAGCCAACGCATCCTCTTCAATGCAATTCGTATCGCACTGAAAAATAAGGACGCCAGCGTGCAATCTGTCAATGGTGCCATTGTCAACGCTATTCGCCCCTTCCTCTATGAAAATACAGAACGTGAACCAATCATCATCCCGATGATCCTCACACCAGATGAAGAATAAGTCAACAAAACAGCCCCGATTTTTCGGAGCTGTTTTTCTCTATACTTTCTTTTGAGATTGAAACTCAATAAAAATCGAAATCAGACTAGAAGGCTAGGCGAAAGGATAACTTGAGTTAGCTCCCATAGTTCGGGGAACTATGGGAGGCTGGAGATGAATCAAAGCCAAGCTTTGAACTCATTCGTAAGAAGCCGACGACGTATCATTTTGATTTTTGAAGAGTTTTAGAAATACTACGATTTTTACCTTCAAGATACACCATCAAAATAGAAATGTCTGCTGGGTTTACTCCCGAAATACGGCTGGCTTGGCCGATGGTTTCTGGATTGATGAGTTTGAACTTCTGACGGGCTTCGGTTGCGATAGAATCAATGTCATCCCAATCAATATTGGCTGGAATGCGTTTTTCTTCCATGCGTTTCATCTTGGCAACCTGGTCCATGGCTTTGGAAATATAGCCTTCGTACTTGATTTCTGTTTCAATCAATTCGATAATCTTGTCATCCAAGTCCTCTGCAGCTGGTCCGATGAAGGCCACCACATCTTGGTAAGACACTTCTGGACGGCGAAGGAATTCCTTGGCTGTCACTGCATCGGTCAACGGCTTGAAGCCCATCTCCTCAACCTTAGCATTGGTTTCCTTGACTGGTTTGAGTTTGATACTGTCTAGTCGCTTCATCTCATTGTCAAATTGATTTTTCTTGATTTCAAAGCGAGCCCAGCGTTCATCATCCACAAGCCCAATCTCACGTCCCATCTCCGTTAAACGCATATCAGCATTGTCATGACGAAGAATGAGACGGTATTCAGCACGACTGGTCAAGAGGCGGTAGGGTTCAATGGTCCCCTTGGTCACCAAGTCGTCAATCATGACCCCAATATAGCCGTCACTGCGTTTCAAAATCAACTCAGGCTTGCCTTGAACTTTCAGAGCGGCGTTGATGCCAGCGATAATCCCTTGGCCAGCTGCTTCTTCGTAACCTGACGTTCCATTGGTCTGACCAGCAGTGAAAAGACCTGAGATTTTCTTGGTTTCCAGAGTCGCACGCAACTGATGAGGCAAGACCATATCATACTCAATGGCATAACCTGTTCGCATCATCTCTGCATTTTCCAAACCTTTGATGGAATGAACCAAGTCACGCTGGACATCCTCAGGCAGACTGGTTGAAAGTCCTTGAACATAGACTTCCTCTGTATTGCGCCCTTCTGGCTCAAGGAAGAGTTGGTGACGTTCCTTGTCCGCAAAGCGCACAATCTTATCCTCAATCGATGGGCAGTAACGAGGCCCCACTCCCTTGACTACACCTGTAAACATAGGCGCACGGTGGAGGTTGTTTTGGATAATCTCATGACTGGTACCGTTGGTGTAGGTCAACCAGCATGGCACTTGGTCCTTGACATAATCCTCATCTCGTGAAGTGTATGAGAAATGATTAGGTGCTTGGTCCCCTGGCTGAATCTCAGTTACATCGTAGTTGATAGAAGAAGCCTTGACACGTGGAGGGGTTCCTGTCTTGAAACGACCGATTTCGAGGCCCAGTTCTTTGAGATTGTCAGCAAGGTTAATAGAAGCTAGGCTGTGGTTAGGACCTGATGAATACTTAAGGTCTCCAATGATAATTTCCCCACGGAGGGCAGTCCCTGTCGTCACGATAACAGCCTTAGCAGAATACTCTTGATGGGTCGATGTACGAACACCGACAACCTTGCCATCTTCCACCAAAATCTCATCAATCATGGTCTGACGAAGGGTCAGATTTTCTTGATTTTCAACTGTCTTGCGCATCTCCTTAGAGTAAAGCTCCTTATCAGCCTGCGCACGAAGAGCACGAACAGCTGGCCCCTTCCCTGTGTTGAGCATCTTCATCTGGATGTAAGTCTTGTCAATGGTTTTGGCCATCTCGCCACCGAGGGCATCAACTTCACGCAC
>CAKQBM010000093.1 GCA_934216185.1 uncultured Streptococcus sp.
ATCGTAGTGGATGCGACCATGGGAAATGGTCATGATACGCTTTTTCTAGCCAAGATAGATAAGCAAGTCTATGCTTTTGATATTCAGGAGCAAGCCTTGGAAAAGACCCAAGAACGTTTGAACCAAGCTGGAATGACAAATGCCCAGTTAATCTTGCAAGGACATGAGACACTGGACCAGTTTGTGACAGAAGCCAAGGCAGGGATTTTTAATCTGGGCTATTTGCCGTCAGCTGATAAGTCTGTCATTACCCGACCGCAGACAACCATTGAAGCATTAGAAAAGCTGTGTGGCTTACTTGTCAAAGGTGGACGGATTGCTATCATGATCTACTATGGTCATGAAGGTGGCGACCTCGAGAGGGATGCTGTTTTGGATTTTGTTAGTCAGTTGAACCAACAAGAGTACACAGCTGCCATTTACCGAACCCTGAACCAAGTCAACAACCCGCCATTTTTAGTGATGATTGAAAAATTAGAGAGATATAGACATGGATAAACAATACCTACGTGAAAAGCTGGATGCCATGCGCCAGAATTTTGTTGAGTCAACAATCCACGAACGAGCGGTGGGGGTGTTAGATCAAGCGCATATGAGCAAAAAAATGCTTAAAATCAAGAAAAAATTAGTTGCTCTTGAGATGGAACGGTGCCAGAGAAAAATTGAGCACAAAGATTGTTCTAAGATTGATCAAAAAATCAAAGAGCAGAAGGAGATATTTGAATCCTGTTGTAAAAAAGACTAAGGAGGAATTGCGTGGAATTACTGATTTACCTCATCCTATTTTTACTGGTCTTGATTGTTTCAAGTACAACCAATAAGCTCCTGCCCTTTTTGCCTCTTCCCTTGGTTCAAATTCTTTTGGGAATTGTGATTGGTCTCTTTTTATCAAATACCGACTTTCATCTTAATACGGAGTTATTTTTGGCCCTGGTTATCGGGCCCTTGCTTTTCCGAGAGTCAGAAGAAGCGGATATTACAGCTATTTTAAAACACTGGCGAATCATTGTTTATCTCATATTTCCAGTGATTTTCATCTCGACCCTGAGTTTGGGTGGCTTGGCTCATCTTCTTTGGCTCAGCCTTCCCTTGGCAGCTTGTTTGGCTGTTGGGGCAGCCCTTGGTCCTACTGACTTGGTGGCCTTTGCCTCTCTTTCGGAGCGCTTTAGCTTTCCTAAGCGCGTGTCCAATATCCTTAAGGGTGAAGGGCTCTTGAATGATGCCTCTGGTTTGGTGGCTTTTCAGGTAGCTTTGACAGCTTGGACAACTGGAGCCTTTTCCCTTGGGCAAGCGAGCAGTTCGCTCATTTTTTCAATCCTAGGCGGTTTTTTGATTGGCTTTTTAACAGCCATGACCAACCGTTTCCTCCATACCTTCTTGCTAAGTGTGCGAGCAACGGATATTGCCAGCGAACTTTTATTAGAATTGAGTTTGCCTCTTGTGACCTTCTTTCTGGCAGAAGAAGTCCACGTTTCAGGGATTATTGCCGTTGTGGTTGCTGGGATTTTAAAGGCAAGCCGATTTAAGAAAATCACACTCCTCGAGGCCCAAGTGGATACGGTGACCGAGACGGTCTGGCACACAGTCAACTTTATGCTCAACGGTTCTGTCTTTGTGATTTTAGGGATGGAGCTGGAAATGATAGCAGAGCCTATCTTGACTAATCCAATCTATAATCCCTTACTTTTATTGCTATCTCTTGTCGCCCTCACCTTTGTCCTCTTTGCTATTCGTTTTGTCATGATTTATGGCTATTATGCCTATAGGACTAGACGTCTCAAGAAAAAGCTAAATAAGTATATGAAGGACATGCTTCTCTTGACCTTCTCAGGCGTCAAGGGAACGGTGTCGATTGCTACGATTCTTCTGATACCAAGTAATCTAGAGCAGGAGTATCCTCTCTTACTTTTCCTTGTCGCAGGTGTGACGCTTGTAAGCTTTTTAACAGGTCTCGTGGTCTTGCCTCATCTTTCTGATGAACAGGAAGAAAGCAAGGATTATCTCATGCATATCGCCATTTTAAATGAAGTGACGCTAGAGTTGGAAAAAGAGTTGGAAGACACTAAAAATAAACTTCCTCTCTATGCAGCCATTGACAATTATCATGGACGTATTGAAAATCTCATCCTGAGTCAAGAAAATAAGGGGGCTCAAGAAGACTGGGAGGCCTTAAAACTTCTCATCCTCAGTATTGAGAGTGATGGTTTAGAACAGGCTTACGAAGAGGATAAGATGAGTGAGCGTGCCTATCGAGTTTACCAACGTTATCTGAAAAACATGGAACAAAGTATCAATCGCAAGTTTGCTTCACGATTGACCTATTATTTCCTTGTTTCCTTGCGGATTTTACGTTTTCTACTTCACGAAGTCTTTACCTTAGGCAAGACTTTTCGCAGTTGGAAAAATGAAGAATCACAGAAACTCAGAGCCCTTGACTATGACCAAATTGCAGAGCTCTATCTAGAAAATACAGAGATGATTATTGAAAGTTTGGAGAACCTAAAAGGGGTTTATAAGAGTTCTTTGATCAGCTTCATGCAGGATTCTCGTCTCCGAGAAACAGCTATTATCACCAGTGGTGCCTTTGTCGAACGGGTTATCAATCGTGTCAAGCCCAACAATATCGATGAAATGCTGAGAGGCTATTATCTGGAGCGTAAATTGATTTTCGAATATGAAGAAAAACGATTGATTACGACCAAGTATGCCAAGAAGTTACGACAAAATGTCAATAACTTAGAGAACTATTCTCTCAAGGAAGCTGCCAATACCCTGCCTTATGATATGGTGGAATTGGTAAGAAGAAATTAGTTAATACTCTTCGAAAATCTCTTCAAACCACGTCAGCTTTATCTGCAACCTCAAAGCTGTGCTTTGAGCAACCTGCGACTAGCTTCCTAGTTTGCTCTTTGATTTTCATTGAGTATAAGATTGTAAGTGAAGGAGTGTGACATGAAGAAGTGGTGGAAAGAGCTGATAGACAAGCCTTTATTAAAAGCTTTTTTGCATTATTATCAAGCATCAGATAGTGAGTTGACCAGTGTCGCAGTAGCCTACTATTGGTTGATTTCGATTTTTCCCCTGCTTTTGGTGGTGGTCAATATCCTCCCATATTTTCAGATTCCTGTGGGAGAATTTCTGGGCTTTATGAAAGACGTCCTGCCCCCAAGCCTCTATGAAGGTGTGGAAAAAATAGCTAGAGAAGTCTTGACGCAACCTTCAACAGGTTTATTGAGTTTTTCTGTCTTGTCGGCGTTATGGAGTTTTTCAAAATCTATGAATTTCTTGCAAAAAGCTTTTAACAAGGCTTATGGCGTCGAAAAGAGTCGTGGACTTATTTCCCATCAGATGGTAAGTCTCCTAGTCAGTTTTGGTTTGCAGCTCCTCTTTGCGTTTGCCTTGTTTTTGAGCTTATTTGGGCAGATGATTTTGGATTTACTTGCTCATTATTGGACAAAAGATGGCATTATCTATCAGGCTTTACAAGGTTTGGCAGGTCCTCTGACTTACGCCCTCCTCTTTGCTATCTTGGTCATGCTTTATTATTTTCTTCCCAATCTATCTAACAGGAAAATTAGCTATACCCTACCAGGTAGTGCCTTTGTTCTCTTAGTGATTTTAGGTTTACTAACTCTGTTCTCTAGTTATCTCAATTACTATGTCCATCATTTAGTGGACGTCCGAATTTTAGGTTCCGTTCTTCTTGTTGTTATGATGTTTTGGTTTATTCTCATCGCTAAGATTTTGATTGTCGGCGCGGTGATCAATGCCAGTGTTCAGAGTTTGAAAGATCTGAATTTTAGAAAAGACTAACGAATTTTTAATTCATTACAAAACGCATACTATCAAGGTTTTATTGCCTGATAATATGCGCTTTTTGATTGTGAAAATTAATAGATAAACATGGCATCGCCAAAACTAAAGAAGCGGTAGTGTTCTTGAATGGCATGGTGATAAGCGTCTAAGACTAATTCACGGCCTGCAAAGGCAGAAACCAACATGACCAGAGTTGATTTTGGCAGGTGGAAGTTGGTTGAGAAGGCATCCACAACCTTCCATTCGTAGCCAGGTTTGATAAAGATATTGGTCCAGCCAGAATCTGCTTTAATTTGCCCATCAAACTTGGAACCAATAGTCTCCAAGGTGCGGATAGAAGTGGTTCCGACAGCGATGACACGACCACCATTTTCCTTGACAGAGCGAAGGGTACTAGCAGCTTCCTCAGAAAGTTGGTAGAATTCTGAGTGCATTTCGTGTTCGTCCAGATTGTCAACTGAAACGGGTCTAAAGGTTCCGAGTCCGACATGAAGAGTCAGATAGACTAGATGAACACCTTTAGCTTGGATCTCTGCCAGCAGTTCTTTGGTGAAGTGCAATCCAGCAGTCGGTGCAGCAGCAGAACCACTTTCTTTAGCGTAGACCGTTTGATAGCGTTCACGATCATCCAGTTTTTCGTGGATATAAGGTGGCAGAGGCATTTCACCCAGACTTTCCAAGACTTCTAGGAAAATTCCTTGGTACTCAAAGCGGACAATGCGGCCCCCGTGGGTCAATTCTTCCGTAACGACAGCGCTGAGGCGACCATCACCAAAGCTGACATGTGTACCAACCTTGAGGCGTTTGGCAGGTTTTGCCAGAACTTCCCACTCGTCTCCACTAGTGTTTTTAAGCAGGAGAAGTTCCACATGGCCTCCAGTTTCTTCCTTTTGACCATAGAGACGGGCTGGGAGAACGCGGGTGTCGTTCATGACAAGGGCATCACCAGGTTCCAGCATATCAATAATAGAGTGGAAGTGTTTATCCTGCATTTTTCCCGTTTCACGGTTGACGATGAGGAGTTTAGAGGCATCCCGTTTTTCAAGGGGTGTTTGGGCAATCAATTCCTCTGGCAAGTGGAAATCAAAATCAGCTGTATTCATATATCTGTTCATTCTTTCTAAGTTCTAATCCTATCCATTATAACATGTTTCAAGTATAGTCGCTCTTTTTTTAGAAATTAAATCGTTTTCACTTGACAAAAATTGGTCTATACCATATAATAAATATAGATAGAAATGGAGGATGAAAAGATGAAAGTCATTAAAGTTGAAAACCAAATCGAAGGTGGAAAAGTTGCTTTTGAGATTTTGAAGGAAAAATTGGCCAATGGAGCTCAAACTCTAGGACTTGCGACAGGAAGTAGCCCACTTGAATTTTACAAGGAAATTGTTGAGAGTGACCTTGATTTTTCAAATCTAACCAGTGTCAACCTTGATGAGTATGTAGGCCTTGATGGCGACAATCCTCAGTCTTACCGTCACTTCATGCAAGAAAACTTGTTCAACCAAAAACCATTTAAAGAAAGTTTCTTGCCTCGTGGGGTTAAGGATCATGCTGAAGCTGAAGTTGAACGCTACAATCAAATTTTGGCTGACCATCCAGTTGATTTACAAATCTTGGGAATCGGTCGCAATGGACACATCGGATTTAATGAGCCAGGTACTCCATTTGACAGTCAAACGCATCTAGTAGAACTTGACCAGTCTACTATCGAAGCCAATGCGCGCTTTTTTGACAAGATTGAAGACGTCCCAACCCAAGCCATTTCAATGGGGATTAAAAACATTTTGGATGCCAAGTCTATTATTCTTTTTGCTTACGGTGAGTCGAAAGCAGAAGCCATTGCCGGAACCGTATCAGGCCCAGTGACTGAGAATCTACCTGCAAGTAGTCTCCAAAATCACCCTGATGTGACCATTATCGCGGATGCTGAAGCGCTCAGCTTACTTGAAAAATAAAAGCAATGTTCTATTGAACGCTTTCAAGACTTGTATAAATGTAAGAAAAAATCAAAATTAAACCGCATTTTTGCTTGACAATTATTCCTTTTACGTGTAGAATAAAATAGATATTGAACTTGAAGGGAGTGAAAAAAATGTCTAAAACAGTAGTACGTAAGAATGAATCTCTTGACGACGCACTTCGTCGTTTCAAACGTGCGGTTACTAAAGCTGGTACTCTTCAAGAAACACGCAAACGTGAATTCTATGAAAAACCTTCTGTAAAACGTAAACGTAAATCAGAAGCAGCTCGTAAACGTAAAAAATTCTAATTAGAAATGAAAGGCTGGAGAAATCTAGTCCTTTTTCTTTTAATACTCTTCGAAAATCTCTTCAAACCACGTCAACGTCGCCTTGCCGTAGATATGGTTACTGACTTCGTCAGTTTCATCTACAACCTCAAAGCAGTGCTTTGAGCTGACTTCGTCAGTTTCATCTACAACCTCAAAGCAGTGCTTTGAGCTGACTTCGTCAGTTCCATCTACAACCTCAAAACGGTGTTTTGAGCAACCTGCGGCTAGTTTCCTAGTTTGCTCTTTGATTTTCATTGAGTATAAATAAATACTCCAAAACCTGCAAAAATCTGAAATATCCTCCTACAATTTGATATAATAGAGAGAAGAACTCATTTGAAGGAGGAAATGATGTCGGTTTTAGTAAAAGAAGTGATTGAAAAGCTCAGACTAGACATTGTCTATGGCGAACCAGAATTGCTTGAAAAGGAAATCAATACAGCGGATATCACGCGACCTGGTCTTGAAATGACAGGCTATTTTGACTACTATACTCCAGAACGGATCCAGCTCTTGGGGATGAAGGAGTGGTCATATTTGATTGGCATGCCTTCTAACAGCCGTTATGAAGTTTTGAAAAAAATGTTTCTACCTGAGACACCTGCGGTCATTGTTGCTCGTGGTTTGGTGGTTCCAGAAGAAATGTTAAAGGCAGCTAGAGAGTGTAAGATTGCCATTTTAACCAGCCGTACCGCAACCAGTCGTTTGTCTGGAGAGTTATCTAATTACCTTGATTCTCGTTTGGCTGAACGGACCAGTGTACATGGAGTCTTGATGGATATCTATGGGATGGGCGTCTTGATTCAAGGTGATAGTGGTATTGGTAAGAGTGAGACAGGCCTGGAGCTTGTCAAACGTGGTCATCGCTTAGTAGCTGATGACCGTGTCGATATCTTTGCCAAGGATGAGATTACTCTTTGGGG
>CAKQBM010000094.1 GCA_934216185.1 uncultured Streptococcus sp.
CAAGAGCAATAAGGCTTGAACAACGTGAAAGCCAGCGTCTTTAGGCGCTGGCTGGTAATTTGGGCTTATAGCCCTGGGACAAACCACCCGTTTGACGGGTGGTCATGATTGTTCTAAAAGGGGCAAAAAAGGGGGCGAGTAAGTAATTTTCCAACTGTTTAATTCAAGCTAAAAATCCCCAATCGGAGCGATTGAGGATTAAGCAAATGAATCTTAAACAATACCTTGTGCAATCATAGCGTTTGCTACATTTTCAAAGGCAGCAATGTTAGCTCCTGCAAGGTAGTCTTTATCAAGACCATATGTTTCTGAAGTTGTTTTAGCTGTATTGAAGATGTTTGTCATGATGTCTTTGAGACGTCCATCAACTTCTTCACGAGTCCATGAGAGGCGAAGACTATTTTGGCTCATTTCAAGGGCTGAAACGGCTACACCACCGGCATTGGCAGCTTTGGCAGGGCCATAGAAGATACCATTTTCTTTGTAAACTTTGATGGCATCAAGGTCGCTTGGCATGTTGGCACCTTCAGATACACAAATCACGCCTTGAGCAACCAAACGTTTAGCTGCTTCACCGTTGATTTCGTTTTGAGTCGCACATGGAAGAGCGATATCATAGTTTCCAGCGTAAGTCCATACAGAACCTTCATGATAAGTAGCAGTTGCTTTCTCAGCTGCATACTCAGTCAAACGAGCGCGACGTTTTTCTTTAACATCAACCAAAAGATCGAAGTCGATACCATTTTCATCGATGACGTAACCATTTGAGTCAGATACAGAGATAACAGTTGCACCAAGTTCAGTCGCTTTTTGAAGAGCGTATTGAGCAACGTTACCAGAACCTGAAATGACCACTTTCTTACCAGCAAAGCTATTACCGTTAGCTTTGAGCATTTCTTCAGTGTAATAAACCAAACCGTAACCAGTTGCTTCTGGACGAATCAAGCTACCACCAAATCCAAGAGGTTTACCAGTCAAGACACCAGCATCAAATTGGTTAAGGCGTTTGTATTGACCGTAAAGGTAACCAATTTCACGTCCACCAACACCGATATCACCAGCAGGTACGTCCAGTGATGGTCCGATGTGTTTTTGCAATTCAGTCATGAAGCTTTGGCAGAAGCGCATTACTTCAGCATCTGTTTTACCTTTAGGATCGAAGTCTGATCCACCTTTACCTCCACCGATTGGAAGTCCAGTCAAGACGTTTTTGAAGATTTGTTCAAATCCGAGGAATTTCAAAATCCCTTGATTTACAGTTGGGTGGAAACGAAGTCCGCCTTTGTATGGTCCAACAGCTGAGTTGAATTGAACACGGTAACCACGGTTTACTTGAATTTTTCCATCACGGTCAACCCAAGGAACACGGAAAGAAATCACGCGTTCTGGCTCAGTGATACGTGCCAAGATATTTTCTTCGATGTACTCAGGGTGTTTTTCAAATACAGGTTCCAAAGTGTTGAAAAATTCTTCAACAGCTTGGAGGAATTCAGCCTCGTGCCCGTTACGAGCTTTTACAGTTTCAAACACGCTTTGAATATATTCTTTAGCAGATGTCATATCGTTCTCCTTAAATTCTAATTTAATTATGTGTGTCATTATAGCAGAATTTTTTTTAATTGTAAAGAGAAAAAACAAAAATTTTCTAAAAATTCTATCAATTTAGTTTTGAGACTTTTTGAAAATAGATAAAAAACGAACCTTTTTCTTGTAAATATCTTTCTCAAAGAGAAATTGTGAAAATATGGTATAATATTAGCAATAAAAGGAATCTGGAGGATTAGAATCATGGTATCAACAAAATCACAAATTGCTGGTTTTGAGTTTGACAATTGCTTGATGAATGCAGCAGGTGTGGCTTGTATGACGATAGAGGAGCTAGAAGGGGTTAAAAACTCAGCGGCAGGAACCTTTGTCACAAAGACAGCGACCTTGGACTTCCGTCAGGGAAATCCTGAGCCACGCTATCAAGATGTTCCACTTGGTTCTATCAACTCTATGGGCTTACCAAATAATGGCTTAGACTATTATTTGGACTATCTTTTGGATTTGCAGGAACAAGATCCAAACCGAACTTTCTTCTTATCTCTAGTCGGCATGTCTCCAGACGAAACCCATACTATCTTGAAAAAAGTACAAGAGAGTGATTTTCGTGGTCTGACTGAGCTAAATCTTTCCTGTCCAAATGTCCCAGGTAAACCTCAGATTGCCTATGATTTTGAGACAACTGACCGGATTTTGGCAGAGGTATTTGCCTATTTTACTAAACCTTTAGGAATTAAATTGCCACCATATTTTGATATTGTTCACTTTGACCAAGCGGCAGCTATTTTCAACAAATATCCGCTCAAGTTTGTCAACTGCGTTAATTCTATCGGAAACGGCATTTATATAGATGATGAGTCCGTCGTTATCCGTCCTAAAAATGGTTTTGGGGGGATTGGTGGAGAGTATATCAAACCGACTGCTCTAGCTAATGTTCATGCCTTTTATCAACGCTTAAATCCTCAAATTCAAATCATTGGAACAGGTGGCGTGTTGACTGGTCGTGATGCCTTTGAACATATCCTCTGTGGAGCCAGTATGGTGCAGGTGGGAACCACCCTTCACAAAGAAGGCGTCAGTGCTTTTGACCGCATTACCAATGAACTGAAGGCAATCATGGCGGAAAAAGGGTACGAGAGCCTAGAAGATTTCCGTGGGAAATTGCGCTATATTGATTAAATTCATTAAAAAATCAGAAGAAAGGAGAGAAGATGCTAGCCATTGAAGAAAGTCAGAAGTTGACTTTATCAAATTTACCGAGCCTGAGCCTTTTTACAGGGACAAATCAGGGCCAGTTTGAAGTGATGAAGAGTCAAGTATTGAAACAGATTGGGTATGATTCTGCAGACCTCAACTTTGCCTACTTTGATATGAAAGAAGTGGTCTACAAGGATGTGGAACTGGAGTTAGTCAGCCTTCCTTTCTTTTCGGATGATAAAATCGTGATATTGGATCATTTTGTCGATATCACAACAGCTAAGAAACGCTTTTTGACAGATGATGAGCTTAAGTCATTTGAGGAATACCTTGACAATCCTTCTCCAACAACCAAGTTATTAATCTTTGCAGAAGGAAAGCTGGATAGCAAAAGACGGTTAGTCAAATTACTTAAGCGTGATGCCAAGGTCTTCGATGCAGTAGAAACAAAAGAACAAGAATTGCGCCAGTATTTCCAAAAGTGGAGCCAGAAACAAGGTCTGCAGTTTACCAAGAATTCTTTTGAAAATCTCCTTATCAAATCTGGTTTTCAATTTAGCGAAATTCAGAAAAATCTCCTCTTTTTACAGTCCTATAAGGAAGACTCTGTTATCGAGGAAGAGGATATTGTTAACGCAATTCCCAAGACCTTACAGGACAATATTTTTGATTTAACTCAGTTTATTCTGACTAAAAAGATGGATCAGGCGCGCGATTTGGTGAGAGACTTGACCTTGCAAGGGGAAGACGAAATTAAGCTCATAGCTGTTATGTTAGGACAATTTCGGACCTTTACTCAGGTGAAGATTTTGTCAGAGTCTGGGCAAACAGAATCGCAGATTGCAAGTAGTTTAGGAAGTTTTCTCGGGCGCAATCCTAATCCCTATCAAATCAAGTTTGCGTTGAGAGATGCGCGAGGACTTTCTTTGAGCTTTTTGAAGCAAGCTATTTCTTATTTGATTGAGACAGATTATCAGATTAAGACAGGTCTTTATGAAAAGAGTTTCCTTTTTGAAAAGGCACTCCTACAGATTGCTAGTCAGGTAAATTGACATTTTTTTGAAACTACAACCCGTGTCAAGATTATCTTGTCATGGGTTTCTTGCTGATTTGCTTGTGTTATTAGAAAATATCTCAGTGAATTCCTTATCTATAAGCAAAAAACTTGAAAAAAGTGAATGTTTGCGTTATCATTTTCATATAGAAAGAAAAAGAGGTATTACAGATGGCTATTATCTTACCAGATCTTCCATATGCATACGACGCTTTGGAACCATACATTGATGCGGAAACAATGCACTTGCACCATGACAAACACCATCAAACTTATGTCAACAATGCTAATGCAGCTCTTGAAAAACACCCTGAAATCGGTGAAGACCTTGAAGCCTTGCTTGCTGATGTAGAATCTATCCCAGCTGATATCCGTCAAGCACTTATTAACAATGGTGGTGGACACTTGAACCATGCTCTTTTCTGGGAATTGATGACTCCTGAGAAAACAGCTCCTTCAGCAGAACTGGCAGCAGCAATTGATGCAACATTTGGTTCATTTGAAGAATTCCAAGCAGCCTTCACTGCGGTAGCAACAACTCGTTTCGGTTCTGGATGGGCATGGTTGGTTGTTAACAAAGAGGGTAAACTTGAAGTGACTTCAACAGCAAACCAAGACACACCAATCTCAGAAGGCAAAAAACCAATCTTGGGCTTGGACGTTTGGGAACATGCTTACTACGTAAAATACCGCAACGTGCGTCCTGACTACATCAAAGCTTTCTTCTCAGTGATCAACTGGAACAAAGTAGATGAATTGTACGCAGCTGCTAAATAATGATAGTTGGAGGGAAGAATTGTTCTTCTCTTTTTTAGGTTATATGATTCTGGTCTGACAAAATCGTCAGACTTTTTTCATTTTTATGAGAAACGTGCTAACTGCTAGAAATTATGGTAGAATAAAGTATTAAGTAATCGTGGAAAAAGGATATCTATGCGAAAAGAAATTGCACCTGAATTATACAACTATAACAAGTTTCCTGGTCCTGAGTTCCATTTACATGGGGACAAGGTCGAAACGGAAGGGATAGCTTTTTCCTTGGTGGAAAATATCAAGGATGCCTTTGATGTGACGGCTTTTAATCAGCGTTTTTCAGAAGTCTTAACCAAGTTTGATTATATCATGGGAGACTGGAGCAACGAACAGCTTCGCCTACGAGGTTTTTATAAGGATGACCGAACAGAAGAAAAACTTGAAAAAATCAGTCGTTTACAAGACTACCTTTTAGAGTATTGTAGTTATGGTTGTGCCTATTTTGTCTTAGAAAATGAAGCCCCTAAGCGCGCATCATTTGACAAGAAAATTCGTAAGAAGGAAGAAGAACAGCCTTCTAGAAAAGGAAAGAAACCGGCTCAAACTAAACGAAAACCGAATGCAGATAAGAAAAATAGACGTCGTCAGAAAGATCAGCATTCTCAGAAAGAGGACAAGGGGCAACGTCATTTTGTCATTCGTCAGAAGTGAGTAGAGAATAAGGAGAAGAAATGAAACCGTCAATTTATAGTTTAACACGTCAAACCATGCAGGAATGGGTATTGGAGCAGGGAGAAAAGAAATTCCGTGCAGATCAAATCTGGGAATGGCTTTACCGTAAACGTGTCCAGTCATTTGAAGAGATGACCAACCTGTCAAAAGATTTGATTGCTAAGCTTAATGATCAGTTTGTGGTCAATCCCTTGAAACAGCGTATCGTGCAAGAGTCTGCTGATGGGACAGTTAAATATCTTTTTGAATTGCCAGATGGCATGCTGATTGAGACAGTATTGATGAGACAGCACTATGGTTTGTCAGTCTGTGTGACCACTCAGGTCGGCTGTAATATCGGTTGTACCTTCTGTGCCTCTGGTTTGATTAAGAAGCAACGTGACCTCAATAACGGTGAAATCGTAGCGCAAATCATGCTGGTTCAGAAATATTTTGATGAGCGTGGTCAGGATGAACGCGTCAGCCATATCGTTGTCATGGGAATCGGAGAGCCCTTTGATAACTATAACAATGTCTTGAATTTCGTTCGTACTATCAACGATGACAAGGGAATGGCTATCGGTGCTCGTCACATCACGGTTTCAACTTCAGGTTTGGCCCATAAAATTCGTGATTTTGCTAATGAAGGAGTTCAGGTCAATCTTGCCGTTTCCCTTCACGCACCTAACAATGAGTTGCGTTCAAGCATCATGAAGATTAACCGTGCCTTTCCAATTGAAAAACTCTTTGCTGCTATTGAGTACTATATCGAAACAACCAATCGTCGTGTGACCTTTGAATACATCATGCTCAATGAAGTCAATGACGGTGTAGAACAAGCCTTGGAATTGGCTGAATTGCTCAAGAATATCAAGAAATTGTCTTATGTCAACTTGATTCCTTATAACCCAGTTAGTGAGCATGATCAATATAGCCGTAGTCCAAAAGAGCGCGTGATGGCCTTCTATGATACGCTTAAGAAAAAAGGTGTTAACTGTGTGGTTCGTCAAGAGCACGGTACAGATATTGATGCAGCTTGTGGACAATTGCGTTCCAATACAATGAAACGTGACCGCCAGAAAGCAGTCGCAGCAGTCAATCCTTAATGATGAAGAAAAATTATAATCATGTTTTGGTCTGGGGAGTCATTTTCTATAGTATTTGTATCGTTTACTTTTGTTTTACTCCTCAAGAACAATCTCCCGTGGGAGTGGAAACTCCAGGTATTCAGCATCTTGGACGCCTGGTTTTTCTTTTGACTCCTTTCAATTCTTTCTGGAAACTGGGCCAAGTGAGTGACATAGGACAATTATCTTGGCTTTTTCTACAAAATATCCTTAATGTCTTCTTGCTTTTTCCTTTGGTGTTTCAACTCCTTTATCTCCTTCCAAACTTGCGTAAGACAAGAAAAGTGATTTTTTTCAGTTTTCTAGTGAGTTTTGGAATCGAGTGTACGCAGTTAGTCTTGGACTTTTTCTTTGATTTTAATCGTGTCTTTGAGATTGATGATTTGTGGACCAATACCTTGGGTGGCTATCTGGCTTGGCTACTTTATAAACGATTACATAAAAACAAGATAAGGAATTAAGATGAGTATTTTAGAAGTTAAAAATTTGAGTCACGGTTTTGGTGACCGTGCAATTTTTGAAGATGTGTCCTTCCGTCT
>CAKQBM010000095.1 GCA_934216185.1 uncultured Streptococcus sp.
ATAATTTTTTATTTCTGAAGCTAGTAAGGCGCATAGGATGACCGCCCTATAGCGGCAACCGTAGAAGGACGAGCGACCTTGGAGCCGTCATTCTTTGCGAGTTGCAAAGTACTGATAGGAAAACTCTTAGCAATGAATACCTACCATCTTATCGGGACTATATAACTTCATCATTATATCATTTTTTAACACAATTTGCAGTCTTTAATGTAGTGTTTCACTTTAGATATTTCCTTCTTCTAAATAAAAAAATTGGAGCTCAGTACTCCAACAATTACTATTAAAATGTTTGGCGTTTTGCTTTACGCTCCGCACGACCACGAGCGCGATTTTCAGCACGCTTGGTTTTGCGGCGTTTTTCATCCACCGCCCATTTAATTTTCTTCTTATAACCTGGTTTGACTTTTTTCTTTTTCTTTTTAACCAAACCAATCATTTCGATATCAAGTTTATCTTGTTTTTTCTCACGGTTGGCACGACGATCACGGTCATAGGTATCTTGAAATTCTCCGTCTTTGACCATCTTAGGAGTAAACTTGATTCCCAATTTCTCCAACTCACGGATATCCGAGTCATCACTTGGCTGATAAAGAGTAATAGCTGTACCTGGTAGGCCATTTCTTCCAGTACGACCAACTCGATGAACAAAGAAGGACAAATCTTGCGGAATGGCATCATTGATGACATGACTAACACCTTCAATGTCAATTCCACGCGCCGCCAAATCTGTTGCGACAATGTACTCAAAATCCAGATTTTTCACCTGATTCATGATTCGCTTACGTTCACGAGGGGCAATATCCCCATGAATCTTCGCTACCTTCAATCCTTGAGCAATCAGATATGAATGCAATTCATCAGCACGTGTCTTAGTGTTGACAAAAATCATTGCCAAATAAGGCTGCATCAACTGAGTCAATTGATAAATTTGAGCATTCTTGTCACGTCCCTTAGTAGAAATCAACCAATTATCAATGGTATCAGAAATAACCGTTTTGGTCTTGATTTTCTCCATAACAGGATTTGATAAGTATTTTTTCAAGAATGGTTGCAGTTTTTGTGGAATAGTCGCTGAGAAGACCATGAATTGCAGGTCTTTCGGAAGACTTCCAGCAATATTATCAACAGTTTCCAAGAATCCCATATCCAAGGTCATGTCTGCCTCATCGACCACAAAGGTCTTGGCCTTGTGAATAGCCAAATCACCGGATTTAACCAAGTCGTAGATACGGCCTGGTGTTCCAATAACAATATGAGGCTGGTTGCTTGATAATTTCCCAATCTGGCGAGCCTTATCCGTCCCCCCCACATAATTAACCACACGAACTTCCACTTCTGAGTGAGCTGCAATCTGACGAGCTGCTTGATAAATCTGAGTAGCCAACTCACGGCTCGGTGCAGTAATGACTGCTTGCACACTATCACTAGCTTCATCTAATTGCTGGAAAATCGGTAACAAGAAAGTGTGAGTCTTACCTGAACCTGTTTTTGATTCTCCAACCAAATCTCGGCCTGCCAAGACAATGGGAATCAACTTATCTTGTACCTCTGTTGGAGTTGTAAATTTCAACTCCCCCAAGGCTTCTCTAATATAGTTTTTAAATTGAAATTTCGTAAATGACATAATATCCTCAATTCTATCTATCCTATCAATTATATCATATTTTATTCCATTTCAGTAGTCTCACTTATTTAGGCTATTTCCAGTAGCTTTTCTAGTCAGAAAAAGGCTGGAATGTTATAATTCCAACCTCTTTTCATACTCAATGAAAATCAAAGCGCAAACTAGGAAACTAGCCGCAGGTTGCTCAAAACACTGTTTTGAGGTTGCAGATAGAACTGACGAAGTCAGTAACATCTATACGGCAAGGCGACGTTGACGTGGTTTGAATTTGATTTTCGAAGAGTATCAGTTATTATTTCCAGTTTAAAATAGCATTTAAACCATAGTGATCACTAACTTGCGGACTATTGTTACCATCAAATACGACATGTAGATTTTCCACCGCTAACTCTTTGGTAGTAAAAACATAGTCGATTCGAAGGGGTTCTGTGTTCCCCTTCCAGCCATCAATTTCTGGTGGAACAGTATAGCTACCACTTTTCTCTTGGGCAACTTCAAAAGCGTCTTGTAAGCCTAATGGACTAGCTAAAATAGCTTGGTAGCCTTCCTGACCAGCTGGGTTGTTGAAATCTCCAGCAAGCAAAAGTGGCTTGTTCAATTCTTTCAAGACAGCCTCAAATCGTGCCCATTCTTCTTGGAAACCTTTATCCCACCAAGAGAGATGAACACTTGCAACTGCTAGCTCCTTACCATCAACTACAGTCTCAGCTAGGGCAACACGACGAGTATGATAGTCTGTTGGATCATCCACATCTGAAACTAAAATTTCTCTGGCTTTAATAGGTGTTTTAGACAAGATAGCTACACCTTCATGGTAGCGATCATAACCGATATGGTTATAGGCCCAGGTCCAGTAGTAATTTTTCCCTTGCTCAGACAACTTTTCAACCAAGAGTCTAACATAATGGTCTTGGTAAATAGGCTCTGCTGCTGGCAAAGCTTTATAGAGATCATTAACTTCTACCTTAGGCGAGGTGATCTCCTGATTGATTTCTTGGAAACAAATCAAATCATAGTCCTTTTCAAGAATATCCTCAAGCAAAAATTGGAATTTTTCCTCAGCTTCTTTTTCCATCCAACTGTGAGTATTGAGTGTTAAAAATTTCATTCTTTTCTCCCAAAATAAGAGGTTGGAATACAGCTTCCAACCTCAAGTATATTACAATTCTACTTTAGCAACTGCTGTTTTAGCTGCAAGAGAACCTGTTTTTTCTAATTTAACTGATTTAATTGCATCACCATTTGTGAAGACAACTACTGTTGAAGTTTCACGTCCTGCTGCACGGATAGCATCCAAGTCAGCTGTGACAAGGAGATCTCCTGCTGAAACTTTTTGTCCTTCAGCAACATGAACTGTAAATGGTTTACCTTCAAGACTTACTGTGTCCAAACCAATGTGAACCAATACTTCAAGACCTGCTTCAGTCACAATACCAAGAGCATGTTTTGTTGGGAAGATGCTTGATACAGTACCTGAAACTGGAGATACAATGTTTCCATTTGCAGGTTCTACTGCAAATCCATCACCCATCATTTTTTGAGCAAATACTGGATCTTTTACTTGTTCCAAAGCAACAACTTGACCGTCTGCTACTGAGTAAACTTCCTCAGTAAGACCTTTGAAGTGAACAGTGTTTTGTTGTGCTTCAGTCATTTGGCTTGGAAGAGTTTCAGGAATGATTTCACCTGAATCAAGGATATCTTGGATATCAGATTTCAATACGTCAGCTTTTGGTCCGTAGATAGCTTGAACCCCTTGTCCTTTCATGACAAGCCCCATAGCTCCTTCTGCTTTCCATTGCTCTGCATTTCCTACTTTATCTGCATCTTTAACAGTTACACGAAGACGAGTCATACATGCGTCAACATCAACGATGTTTGCACGTCCACCAAGAAGGTTGATAATGTTTACAGCTTGAGAACCAGCTGCAACTTTCACTTCGCTGCTAGATTCTTCTGAACCTTCAGCAGTTTCGTAGTTTCCGTTACGCCCTGGAGTTGCGTAGTTGAATTTTTGAATCATGAAATTTGCGATAAAGTACATGATTACAGCAAAGAGAACAGTTACCCAAACGAAGTTAACGATATCCATACCGATACCAGCACTGATTGCAATAGGTGTACGAGTCAAGAACTCGATTGAACCGAATGAGTGCATACGTAGGTTTACGACGTCAGCCATAGCGAAGGCAGCACCTTGAACAAGTGAGTAAACAAGATACATAGGTGTTGCGATGAACATGAACATGTATTCGATTGGTTCAGTAACCCCTGTCAAGAATGTTGCAAGAGCTGTTGCAATCATCATACCTTTGTATTTATGTTTCTTGTCAGCATCAACATTACGGTAGATAGCCACAATTACACCCATCAAGATACCGAATGAACCGATCATTTGTCCAACTTTGAAACGAGCTGGATGTACTGTATCTAACAAGTGTTGGTATTGACTAGCATCAGTACCTTTAAGGTTTACAAGGTCTGTTACCCATGCAAGCCAAAGTGGATCTTGACCAAATACTTGACTACCTTTAGCTGCACCAGTTAAGACCTCATAAGTACCACCAAGAGCTGTGTAGTTCATTGGGATAGTCAACATGTGGTGAAGACCAAATGGCAAGAGCAAACGTTCCAAAGTACCATACAAGAATGGTGCAAGGATTGGAGCAGTTTCTTGTGAGTTGGCAATCCAGATACCAAAGCTATTGATACCTGTTTGAACTACTGGCCAGAAAGCAGCAAGTACAATTGCAGCAATTACTGAACGAAGAATAACTACAAACGGTACAAAACGTTTTCCGTTAAAGAATGAAAGTGCATCAGGAAGCTTACGGAAGTTGTAGTATTTGTTGTAAGCTGTTGCCCCAATAAAACCAGAAATAATCCCTACGAAGACACCCATATTCAAAGCTGGAGCTTCAAGAACACTGATAAAGTAATCAGCAACTTTGATTGAACCACCGAAGAGAGTAGTTACCATAGCATCTGGATTTTTCAACATATCGCCTGATACACCAAAGATTGTACCAGTGATACGGTTAATCAAGATGAAGGCAAGACCAGCGGCGAAAGCACCACCAGCACGTTCTTTAGCCCAGCTTCCTCCAATAGCAAGGGCGAACAAGATATGAAGGTTAACGATAACTCCCCAACCGATTTGCTCTAGTACACCACCAGTAATAACGAGTGGTGCAAAGGTTGGGTTAATCATCACGATAGACTTACCGATTGAAATCATCAAACCAGCAGCCGGCATAACCGCGATAACCACCATCAAAGCCTTACCGAATTTTTGCCAAAATTCGAAAGACAAGACATTTTTGAATGTATCTTTCATCATTCAAATCTCCTTTATTTTTATTTAGGCAAACGTTTTACGAAAACGTTTGCACCTTTTATAATTTAATTATACCACTTTAATTTTTTTTGTAAAGGCTTTTATTCAAAAAAATACTCTTTTTTCTAAAATTTTTGTAGCAAAAAAGGAGATCATTTAATCTCCTCATAAAAGCAGCTAGTTTACCTAAATCTTCAAGAATCGGCGCATGGAAATTCCTGATCCCAGTGAACCAATAAAAATTCCAATCACAAATAATAAGGCAATCATCAGAGGAGTAAATACCTCTGGTGCAATCATAGAAAGATTTTGTCCGACCAACGACTTATTGACAGATTGGTAAACCATTCGATAAACAATAAAGACCAACACTGATGGTGCAGTTGCTCCAAGTAAACCAATGAAGGCACCTTCAAGTAAGAAAGGTCCACGGATATAACTGTTCTTAGCACCAACCAAACGCATGATTTGAATTTCGCGACTGCGAGAAATAATGGTAATACGAATGGTATTTGAAATCAAGAAAACTGCAATGAAAATCAAAAGTCCTGCAATAACTAATCCCCAAACACGGATAAATGATGCTAGTTGGAATAGGCGTTCTGTATTGGCACCACCATCCTGAACCTCAGACACACCTTCAATTTTTTTAGCATCTTCAGCCACAGTTTTTACATCACTTGGCGTGTTGGTATCAACGATATAGGCATCATAGAGGGGGTTGGCATCTCCTTCAAAAATTTTCCAGTTATCACCCATTGTCTCGGTTAATTTTTCGTATTGTTCTTCTTTACTTGAAAAAGTAACACTCTTAACAGTAGACATCCCCTTCAAAGCATTGTATACCTTGTGGTAGTCATTATTTGTAACAGTTTGACCTTCTTTTTCAATGGTCTCGCTATTATCAGCTACATCCTTACGAATATAAACCATCACTCGAACATTATTTTCAATATCTGTAGCTAGCTTCGCTGTATTGAAAATAACAGAAGCAAATATGGCAACCAAGGTCAAAGTAATCATGACTGAGCTGACAGCAGCCGCTGTCATCCAACCATTTCGTTTCAAACTTTTTAGTGATTCAAATAAATGGCGAAAAAATCTACTAATCATCGTATCCATACTCTCCTTTTGATTCGTCACGAACGACACGGCCATTTTCAATGGCAATGACACGGTGGCGCAAGGTATTTACAATCTGGCTATTATGAGTCGCCATTAAAATAGTTGTCCCTTGTAGGTTAATCCGTTCCAAGAGATTCATAATTTCCCATGAATTATCCGGGTCCAGGTTTCCTGTTGGTTCATCGGCTATCAATACTTTGGGATTATTTACAATGGCACGTGCAATCGCAATCCGCTGTTGCTCTCCACCTGAGAGCTCATTTGGGAAAGAACGAACCTTGTGCTTCAACCCAACCAAGTCTAAAACTTCCATCACACGTTTTTTGATATTACGGCGATTTTCCCCGATTACTTCCATAGCGTAAGCAATATTTTCATAGACCGTTTTCTTTGGCAACAATTTATAATCCTGGAAGACAACCCCAACACTACGACGTAGAAGCGGGACGTCTTTCTTTTTGATCTTAACCAGATTAAAACCAGCAACTGATAGGCTTCCTTTATCGATTTTTACTTCACGATATAGAGAACGAATGAAGGTTGACTTCCCTGCTCCTGAAGGTCCTACAATGTAAGCAAATTCTCCCGGTTGAACACTGACCGAAACACCGCGTAGAGCAGTCGTTCCGTTGTCGTATTTTTTGACGACATTTCTCATTTCAATGATTGACATGTGACTTCCTTTCTATCTTAGCTAATTCGCCACTTGAGATAGGCATCGATAAAACCATCTAGGTCCCCATCCATAACCTTATCTACCTGAGCAACTTCAAAGCTAGTTCGATGATC
>CAKQBM010000096.1 GCA_934216185.1 uncultured Streptococcus sp.
CTATCCTTCTCCTATAAAAAGTGGTAAAATGGATGAAAGAAAGAAGGAACTGAAATGACAACATTATTTTCAAAAATCAAAGAAGTAACAGAACTTGCTGCGATCTCAGGTCATGAAGCGCCTGTCCGTGCTTATCTTCGTGAAAAATTGACACCGCATGTGGATGAAGTGGTGACAGATGGCTTGGGTGGTATTTTCGGTATCAAGCATTCAGAAGCTGTGGATGCACCGCGTGTCTTGGTCGCTTCTCACATGGATGAAGTTGGTTTTATGGTTAGCGAAATCAAGCCAGACGGTACCTTCCGTGTCGTAGAAATCGGTGGCTGGAACCCTATGGTGGTCAGCAGCCAACGTTTTAAACTCTTGACTCGTGATGGTCGTGAAATTCCAGTGATTTCAGGTTCTGTTCCTCCACATTTGACTCGTGGAAAGGGTGGACCAACCATGCCAGCCATTGCCGATATCGTTTTTGATGGTGGTTTTGCGGACAAGGCTGAGGCAGAAAGCTTTGGCATCCGTCCTGGTGACACTATTGTTCCAGATAGTTCTGCGATCTTGACAGCCAATGAAAAAAATATCATCTCAAAAGCTTGGGATAACCGCTACGGTGTTCTTATGGTGAGCGAGTTAGCAGAAGCCCTTTCAGGTCAAAAACTCGGAAATGAACTCTATCTTGGCTCTAACGTCCAAGAAGAGGTTGGTCTGCGTGGGGCTCATACTTCTACAACTAAGTTTGACCCAGAAGTTTTCCTAGCAGTTGATTGCTCACCAGCAGGTGATGTCTATGGTGGTCAAGGCAAGATTGGAGATGGAACCTTGATTCGTTTCTACGACCCAGGTCACTTGCTTCTCCCAGGAATGAAGGATTTCCTTTTGACAACGGCTGAAGAAGCTGGTATCAAGTACCAGTATTACTGTGGTAAAGGTGGAACAGACGCTGGCGCAGCTCATCTGAAAAATGGTGGTGTCCCATCTACAACAATCGGCGTTTGTGCTCGTTATATCCATTCTCACCAAACCCTCTATGCAATGGATGACTTCTTAGAAGCGCAAGCTTTCTTGCAAGCCTTGGTGAAGAAATTGGATCGTTCAACGGTTGATTTGATTAAAAATTATTAAACATAAGGGAGGTGGTAGGAATGGTAGAACCAAACCTAGAAAGCCTTATAAGAGAACTCTACAACCATGCCCGTCAGGGCTTGAGTGAAGATTTAGTTGCTGCTCTCCTAGAGACTGCGAAAAAACTGCCTACTACAAATGAGCAATTGCTGGCAGTTCGTCTCTCAGGCCTGGTCAATCGTGAATTGCTCAAGAATCCCAGACATCCGGCACCTGAGTTGCTCAACTTGGCTCGTTTTATCAAGAGAGAAGAAACCAAGTACAGAGGAACCGCAGCTTCTGCGCTTATGTACGGGGAGCTCTTTAAAATGCTTTGATTCCATTGCGGATCAAAGCATTTTTTCTATATGGTGGAAAAGCAATTCTTGGTTAGGAAAAGAAAAAAGCCATCCCATTTATACTCTTCAAAAATCTCTTCAAACCACGTCAACGTCGCCTTGCCGTAGGTATGGTTACTGACTTCGTCAGTTCTATCCACAACCTCAAAACAGTGTTTTGAGCAGCCTGCGGCTAGTTTCCTAGTTTGCTCTTTGATTTTCATTGAGTATTAGGATAGCTTCTTGGTTCTTAGATTTGTTCAGCAATGACTTTTTCAGCTAGATTCATAGCATGGTCTGATACACGAGTGTAGTGGGAAACAATATCGATAAAGTTGACCCCAGCTTGCGTTGAACACTCGCCCTTGTTGAGGCGTTTGATGTGAGTCTTTCTGAGAACACGTTCCATATTGTTGATTTCTTTATGGCGTTCAATCAGACTTTGAGCTTTTTCAATGTCGTTGTTTTTCACGCTATCAAGAGCATCCTTGATAAAGCCAGTAGTTTTTTGATAGATATCAGCCAATTCCTGTAAAGCAGCTTCAGAGAACTCAACATTTTTACGTTGAAGGTAGTCAGTCAGATTGATTAGAGCTTCTGCGTGGTCCCCAATCCGTTCCAAATCACGGGATGAATCAAGGATGTTTGTGAGCACTTCACTTTCTTTCTGGCTAAGGGCTTCACTTGAAAGGGTAATAAGGTAACGAGTCAATTTTTCATCAATGGTATTGATGGCTTCTTCTGTCTTGTGGCCTTTTTCAGCAACCTTTTCATTGAGGTCAATGATGTAGTTATATGAAAGGTCAAAGGCTTTAGAAGCGTAATTTCCTAAGTGAAGGAGTTCTTTTTTCGCATTTCCGAGAGCGATAGATGGAGCTTGTTTGATGAAATGCTCATCAAGATAAAGTGGCTCGTACTTCACAACCTCATCTTCACCAGGGATGAGCTTGGTTACAAAGAAAGCCAAGGCTCCGATGAATGGAAATTGGATAATAGTATTTGTAATATTAAAGGTTCCGTGGGCGAAGGCAATGGTCATTTCCGGTGCTAGATTTAGCGTAGATTCAAACCATTGAATCAAGCCAGTGAAAGGTACAAGGAAGACAATACAGATAACCGTACCAATCACGTTAAAGGCGACATGGGCACCAGCAACACGTTTGGCGGCGATATTGGCTCCAAGAGAAGCAATAATAGCTGTAATGGTCGTTCCGATATTATCACCAAACAAGACTGGTAGGGCACCTTGTAGATCAATCAAACCACTTGCGTAAAGATTCTGTAGGATACCGATAGTTGCGGAAGAAGCTTGAATGAGTAGGGTTAGTCCAGTTCCGACAAAGACACCTAGAATAGGACTCTTACTTAGTTCGACCATGTAGTCTCTAAAGACTTGCAGGTCTTTTAGAGGCTCCATTGCACCGCTCATAAGATTGAGAGCGAAGAAGATACCACCTACACCAAAAATGATACGTCCGATGTTATTGATGGAGCGATTCTTGGTGAAGAAGAGAAAAATCGCTCCGATGAAAAGCATTGGTAAGGCGTAATCTCCTAGCTTAAAACCGATGATAAAGGATGTAACGGTAGTTCCAATATTGGCACCCATGACAATACCGATAGCTTGACGCAAGGTCAAAAGTCCTGCACTGACTAGTCCCACTGTAATGACTGTGACACCAGAACTTGACTGAATTAGCGCCGTCATACCGATACCAACTAGCACACCGAAGAACGGATTGCTGGTATATTTGTCAATGTAAAAACGAAGGCGATCTCCAGCAGCTTGTTGTAAACCGTCTCCCATGGTCTTGATACTATATAAGAATAGTCCCAGACCACCTAAAAAGTGAAATAAAATTTCCTGCCAATTAATGGACATTTCTTTTTCCTCCGAAAAATAATAACGGAATTTCTCCTATTCTATTTTAAAGGATAAAAGTAAATCTAACAAGTGTTAAGCTAAGATTTTAGAAAGAAAATTCGTTAGAAAAAGTAAAAATAATATACTCTAGCATGTCACAAAAATTAAATATCGAAAAATCTTGTGAAATCTTTCCTTATATTTCCAAAGTGTGATATAATAGTTTCGAATAAAATAAATAAAGGGGTTTTTGTAACATGGCAAAACTTACTGTTAAAGACGTTGACTTGAAAGGTAAAAAAGTCCTCGTTCGTGTTGACTTCAACGTACCATTGAAAGATGGCGTAATCACTAACGACAACCGTATCACAGCAGCTCTTCCAACTATTAAATACATCATCGAACAAGGTGGACGTGCAATTCTTTTCTCTCACCTTGGACGTGTGAAAGAGGAAGCTGATAAAGCTGGTAAATCACTTGCTCCTGTAGCAGCAGACTTGGCAGCAAAACTTGGTCAAGATGTTGTGTTCCCTGGTGTCACTCGTGGTGCTGAATTAGAAGCGGCTATCAACGCTCTTGAAGATGGACAAGTTCTCTTGGTTGAAAACACTCGTTACGAAGATGTTGATGGCAAAAAAGAATCTAAAAACGATCCTGAACTTGGTAAATACTGGGCATCACTTGGAGATGGTATCTTCGTAAACGATGCATTCGGTACAGCTCACCGTGCACACGCATCTAACGTTGGTATCTCAGCAAATGTTGAAAAAGCAGTTGCTGGTTTCCTTCTTGAAAACGAAATTGCCTACATCCAAGAAGCAGTTGAAACTCCAGAACGTCCATTCGTAGCGATTCTTGGTGGTTCAAAAGTTTCAGACAAGATTGGTGTTATCGAAAACTTGCTTGAAAAAGCTGATAAAGTCCTTATCGGTGGTGGTATGACTTACACATTCTACAAAGCACAAGGTATCGAAATCGGTAACTCACTTGTAGAAGAAGACAAATTGGATGTTGCGAAAGCTCTTCTTGAAAAAGCAAACGGTAAATTGATCTTGCCAGTTGACTCAAAAGAAGCAAACGCATTTGCTGGCTACACTGAAGTGCGTGACACTGAAGGTGAAGCAGTTTCTGAAGGCTTCCTTGGTCTTGACATCGGTCCAAAATCTATCGCTAAATTTGACGAAGCTTTGATTGGTGCGAAAACAGTTGTATGGAATGGACCGATGGGTGTATTTGAAAACCCAGACTTCCAAGCTGGTACAATCGGTGTGATGGATGCTATCGTGAAACAACCAGGCGTTAAATCAATCATCGGTGGTGGTGACTCAGCTGCCGCAGCGATTAACCTTGGCCGTGCAGATAAGTTCTCATGGATTAGTACGGGCGGAGGCGCTTCAATGGAACTTCTTGAAGGTAAAGTTCTTCCAGGACTTGCAGCCTTGACAGAAAAATAAGATTTCATAAATGAATCAAAGAAGAGGGGAATGGAAGTTCCTCTTTTCTTTTGCACAAAATAAAAACGCTTCCTCTCAACTATTGCTCATAAAATCATCCAATTTATGATAAAATGGAAATAGAAAGTTGAGATTATGAGTTATTTTAAAAAATATAAATTCGATAAATCCCAGTTTAAACTTGGTATGCGAACCTTTAAAACAGGTATTGCTGTTTTTCTAGTTCTCTTGATTTTTGGCTTTTTTGGCTGGAAAGGTCTTCAAATCGGTGCTTTGACAGCTGTTTTTAGCCTGAGGGAGAGTTTTGATAAGAGTGTTCATTTTGGGACTTCGCGTATTCTAGGAAATAGTATTGGTGGCCTCTATGCCTTGGTTTTCTTCCTAATAAATAGTTTTTTTCACGAAGCCTTTTGGGTGACCTTGGTAGTTGTTCCAATCTGCACCATGTTAACCATTATGACAAATGTAGCTATGAATAACAAAGCAGGGGTTATTGGTGGTGTAGCGGCTATGTTAATCATTACCCTATCGATTCCGAGTGGGGAAACGATTTTGTACGTGTTTGCACGTGTATCAGAAACTTTTATGGGAGTTTTTGTCGCAATTCTGGTAAATTACGATATTGACCGCATTCGTCTCTTTTTAGAAAAAAAAGAAAAATAATGTTACATTTTATAACATTATCAATTGACGTTTGTCTTTTTTTAGACTATAATAGACAGAAAGAAGGAAATTGTAAATGAAGGAAAAAGAATTTCGCCGAAATATGGCTGTTTTTCCTATCGGCAGTGTTATGAAGTTGACCGACCTATCGGCGCGTCAGATTCGTTATTATGAAGATCAAGAGTTGATCAAACCTGATCGAAACGAAGGGAACCGTCGCATGTATTCCTTGAATGACATGGATCGTCTGCTTGAAATCAAAGATTATATCTCTGAAGGTTATAATATCGCTGCCATTAAGAAAAAATATGCTGAACGTGAAGCGAAGTCCAAGAAAGCGGTGAGTCAGACTGAGGTGCGTCGTGCACTTCACAATGAACTCCTCCAACAGGGTCGCTTTGCTTCAGTACGGTCGCCTTTTGGTCGCGGTTAGGCAACCGCAAGTAGTCATACATTAAGGAGAAAACTCATGCCAATCACAGCTGCAGATATTCGTCGTGAAGTCAAGGAAAAAAATGTTACCTTTATTCGTCTTATGTTCTCAGATATTTTGGGGACGATGAAGAACGTCGAAATTCCTGCTACAGATGAACAGTTAGATAAAGTCTTGTCAAACAAGGCTATGTTTGATGGATCTTCTATTGAAGGTTTTGTACGTATCAATGAGTCAGATATGTACTTGCATCCAGACTTGGATACATGGACAGTCTTCCCTTGGGGAGATGAAAATGGAAGTGTTGCAGGTTTGATCTGTGATGTCTATACAACGGAAGGTGAACCATTTGCAGGTGACCCTCGTGGTAATTTGAAACGTGCTCTTCGTCACATGGAAGAAGTGGGATTCAAATCCTTCAACCTTGGTCCAGAGCCAGAATTCTTCCTATTTAAGTTGGATGAAAATGGGGACCCAACACTTGAAGTAAATGACAAGGGTGGCTACTTTGATTTAGCGCCTACTGACCTTGCGGACAATACACGTCGTGAGATTGTGAATGTCTTGACCAAAATGGGATTTGAAGTAGAAGCGAGTCACCACGAGGTTGCGGTTGGACAACACGAGATTGACTTTAAGTACGATGAAGTTCTCCGTGCTTGTGATAAGATTCAAATCTTTAAACTTGTTGTTAAAACCATTGCTCGCAAACATGGTCTTTATGCAACCTTTATGGCCAAACCAAAATTTGGTATTGCTGGATCAGGTATGCACTGTAATATGTCCTTGTTTGATGCAGAAGGAAA
>CAKQBM010000097.1 GCA_934216185.1 uncultured Streptococcus sp.
TCTGTGGGACTCCAGATCCGAGCTATCTTTAAGCGTTATACAGATTTAATAGAACCCATGAGCATTGACGAAGCCTATTTGGATGTAACAGAAAATAAACTCGGTATCAAGTCAGCAGTCAAAATCGCTCGCCTCATTCAAGAGGATATTTGGCAAGAACTCCATCTAACTGCTTCTGCTGGCGTTTCATACAACAAATTCTTAGCTAAAATGGCTAGTGATTATCAAAAACCACATGGTCTGACAGTGATTCTACCTGACCAGGCTGAGGACTTTCTCAAACAAATGGATATTTCTAAGTTTCATGGAGTAGGGAAAAAGACGGTGGAACGTCTTCATCAAATGGGCGTTTTTACTGGCGCTGATCTACTTGAAGTCCCTGAAGTGACCCTAATAGACCGCTTTGGCAGACTGGGCTATGACCTGTATCGAAAGGCTCGTGGTATCCACAATTCCCCCGTCAAATCCAATCGCATCCGTAAATCAATCGGGAAGGAGAAAACCTATGGGAAGATTCTCCGTGCCGAGGAAGATATCAAAAAAGAGCTGGCTCTCCTATCAGAAAGAGTCGCTCTCAATCTCAATCAACAAGAAAAAGCTGGAAAAATTGTCATTCTAAAAATCCGCTACGAAGACTTTTCAACTCTGACTAAACGAAAAAGTCTGGATCAAAAAACGCAGGATGCTAGTCAGATCAGCCAAATAGCCCTGCAACTCTATGAAGAGTTGGACGAGAAAGAAAAAGGTGTCCGTCTGTTGGGGATTACCGTAACTGGATTTTAGAGCTCAATGAAAATCAAAGAGCAAACTAGAAATCTAGCCGCAGGCTACTCAAAACACTGTTTTGAGGTTGCAGATATAGCTGATGCGGTTTGAAGAGATTTTCAAAGAGTATAAAACCTTGAAGAGCCGACCCTTCAAGGTTTTTCTTATACAAATAAACGGACAAAGCTGTAAAGTAGTAAGACACTACCAAGCACGATACGGTATTTACCGAAAAGAGTGAAGTCGTGTTTTTTCACATAGCTTGTCAAGAAACGAATAGCAACCATGCTGACTGCAAAGGCTACTCCCATCGCAACTAAGAGCAAGAACAATTGCCCAAAGCTCAAGAGCTGTCCTGCTTTTACAAATTTGAAAATCTTTAAGGCACTGGCTCCAAACATAACAGGAATTCCAAGATAGAAGGTAAATTCCGTTACAACAGAACGACTGGTTCCATTCAATAAACCACCGACAATCGTTGCCCCAGAACGGCTAGTCCCTGGTAAAAGGGCAAGAACTTGGAAGAGTCCGATATAGAAGGCTGTCGTATAAGGAAGCTTGTCCAACTCTGTCACACTTGGCTCGATAGCACGCGCTTTATTGCGCTTTTCCAAGTAGATAAAGGCAATCCCATAGATAATCAACATGAGAGCAACAGAGACCATATTATGGAAGTGGGTGTCAAACCAATCATCAAATTTAAAGACGGCAAGTAAAGGTAAAGTAGCTACAAGAACTTTCAACCACAGTCTCCAAGTCTTACGAACTTCCTGCTTGTCCTTAGTCGGTTTGAAAGGATTGAGCTTGTTAAAGTAAATCACCATAACTGCTAAAATAGCACCAAGCTGAATCACGACATTAAACATGGACACAAAGGCTTCATTTTGATTTTGGTATTGGATAAATTCCTCTGCTAAAATCAAGTGACCCGTACTGGAAATGGGCAACCATTCCGTAATTCCTTCAACAATACCGAAGAAGATAGATTTTAAAATTTCAATAAGATACATAGATTACTCCTTTTTCTATCTTCCATTATAGCATATTTTTTCAGTCTGTGACAGCTCTCTTTAAAAGGCACCGATACTGCCACCGCCTCCTCCTCCAGAGAAGCCACCGCCAGAACTTCCACTTCCAGAAGATACAGAGTAAGTACTTGCTGTATTTGCGATGCTAGCATAATGGCTCATTTGCGCGCTTGAATGATAAAACATACTGTGCCAGCCATAAGCTACATAGAGATTGATATCTGGATTTTCCACTTGAATCTGATGAACCTTCATCAAATGACTGACCTTATCCGCATAGCCAAATAAGGTCGCATAGACCAAGAGGCGATTCCAGACTACAATACTTTCCAACTCTGCCTGATTCAATCGTGCAATCTCCCGCAACATATTTTCAAAACTGGTCCAGAGATAGTAGACCTCTGCTCCTGCTTCATTCAGAACACCATCACGATTATCTAGTCGCAGCTTCCAATAATAGAAAACAGCCAAAACTAATCCTAGAAAACCAAGTATTGGCAAGGGGAGGTAAAGATAAGTATGAACGTCTAAACTGTACAAGAACAAACCAAATCCTATAAATAGGGGCAAGATAGTGGAAATACCCATACCCACCTGCAATGCCTTTTCCCCGACAGTCAAGGGACGATAATAATCCGGAAGCCCCCAGAAGGAAACTCTATTTCTCACCCCTTCTTGCATCTCTTTCAATACTTCTTCAAAAGAAGATTTGAGCTGACGCCCCTTTGCTTGAATCCGTTTTTCATCAGAGACTTTTGCTCTACGATAAAGACTATCAGATACCTTGTAATCCGCAAACAAATTGGAAAGAGTTTCTTCTTTTTTACCTGAAAAGGCCAGATTTAGACAGTCTATCTCAAAACTTGACAAGCCATCTTCTTTCACCAGCCTCAAACCAACTGCATCTCCTTCTGAAATAATAGAAACATTCCCACGGTCTATCACATCTAGCAAGGTAGCTTGAATAAGTTGATCAAAGGTGAATTTTCCAGCCCCCTTGATCAAAGGACTCACTTCCTCCAAGGAGGTCGAGTAGACTGCTTCTGATAAAACCATAGGCTCTAATTCCATTGGTGGCTCATAGAGACGATGATTTTTGGCATATTTGACTGAAGGAGTGGTCCTTCTTCTATAGATAAAATAGAAGAAAACGCTCAATAACAGAGCGATGGAAAGTATCGAAGGAAAGACCCAAGTAACGAGTTGTCTACTCTGATCTTTTTCTCTAACAATCGAGTCTTCTATCTTATTAAACTCTTCTAAACGATTTCCTTTCAATCCCTGATCCCTAGCGCTAGCAAAAGCAGTTCGAGGCCAATAGGCATGCAATTCAACTCCACGCTTAGACGGAAGATTATCTAACCGAATAGTATAATCAAGGTTACTCTTTTCAACCGTTCCCTCTCTAAAGAGTTTCCCTGTATGGAAGTAGAGTTTTTCAGCCCCCTTGTCTCCCCTTACACGAAATTCAAACTTTCCAATAGCCCCTGAACTATCTGTTAAAGGTTGCCAATTTAATTCAGCGATATCATCATAAAGAAAAAGCAAGTTCTTTAAGTTCCAGACGAGGTCAACTTCAACTGTGTCGCCCTCCTGACCTGGATTATAGACTTTAACAGTATAACCATCTGCGCCTTCTATCACTTCGCTAGTAACATCTATCAGTTCAGCACCATTTTTCGAGGCCTGAACCTTTGGATGAGGGTCAATGTCAAATCCGCTAGGCATCTTGCCAGCACGTCCAAGGCCCACGATTTGGCCTTTAAAGTCCTCCTCAAACTGGTAAACTATCTTTTGTTTAAATTCTGCCCTATTGTCTGCATGAATATACAAATCACCTTGATAAGAGTTTATCTTAAAATCAATGGCAAAAACAGAAAGTGGCAGAAGGCAAAACAAGCCTAGCACTAGTAAGAAAAAAGTTTTTTTCATCAAATAAGCCCCCTTTTTATCTTTGCTATCATTATATCATTTTTTCTCAAGTAAGGGCTTACCTGTATTGAAAAATAGAGTTTTTTTCGATAAAATAGGAGACGGTTATTTTTTAATAGATTAGAATAGGAGAAATCATGAGAAAAATATACTTATCTATTTTCACAAGTCTCTTGCTGATGCTAGGACTTGTCAATGTTGCTCAAGCCGATGAATATTTACGCATCGGGATGGAAGCAGCATATGCTCCCTTTAACTGGACCCAGGATGATGATAGCAACGGAGCTGTCAAAATCGATGGAACCAACCAGTATGCTAATGGATACGATGTCCAGATTGCCAAGAAAATCGCTAAGGACTTAGGCAAAGAACCTTTGGTTGTTAAAACCAAGTGGGAAGGATTGATTCCCGCCCTCACTTCTGGTAAAATCGACATGATCATTGCTGGTATGAGCCCAACCGCTGAACGCAAACAAGAAATTGCCTTTTCAAGCAGTTATTACACCAGTGAGCCCGTATTAGTAGTTAAAAAAGATTCTACCTATGCAAATGCTAAATCTTTGAATGACTTCGACGGAGCTAAAATCACTTCACAGCAAGGTGTTTACCTATATGACTTGATTTCACAAATCCCAGGTGCTAAAAAAGAAACTGCCATGGGAGATTTCGCTCAAATGCGTCAAGCTCTTGAGGCTGGCGTTATCGATGCCTATGTTTCTGAACGTCCGGAAGCTTTAACTGCTGAAGTGGCTAATTCAAAATTTAAAATGATTAAACCAGAAACAGAATTCAAGACTGGAGAAGAAGATACAGCTATTGCCATTGGTCTTCGTAAAGATGATAATCGTATCAGTCAAATCAACACCAGCATTGAAACCATTTCTAAAGATGAGCAAGTTGCCCTGATGGATCGTATGATCAAGGAGCAGCCTGCAGAAGCAACAACAACTGAAGAGACTAGCAGTAGTTTCTTTAGCCAAGTCGCTAAAATTCTTTCTGAAAACTGGCAACAACTCTTGCGTGGTGCTGGTATCACTCTTTTAATCTCTATCGTCGGAACCATCATAGGTCTCATTATCGGTCTTGCCATCGGCGTCTTCCGTACTGCCCCTCTCTCTGAGAATAAAGCTATTTATGGTCTACAAAAACTAGTTAGTTGGATTCTCAATGTCTACATTGAAATTTTTCGTGGTACACCAATGATTGTTCAATCGATGGTTATCTACTATGGAACTGCTCAAGCTTTCGGTATCAACCTTGACCGCACACTGGCTGCTATCTTCATCGTTTCAATCAACACCGGTGCCTACATGACTGAAATCGTCCGTGGCGGTATCCTAGCAGTTGACAAGGGACAATTCGAAGCTGCCACAGCTCTTGGTATGAGCCACAACCAAACCATGCGTAAGATTGTGCTACCTCAGGTTGTTCGCAATATCCTACCAGCAACTGGTAATGAATTTGTCATCAATATCAAAGATACATCTGTATTGAACGTTATCTCTGTTGTCGAACTATATTTCTCAGGAAATACCGTGGCAACTCAAACCTATCAATACTTCCAGACATTTACAATCATCGCCGTGATTTACTTTGTCCTCACCTTCACTGTTACTCGCATCTTGCGCTTCATTGAACGAAGAATGGATATGGATACCTATACTACAGGTGGTAACCAATTGCAAACGGAGGAATTGAAATAATGACACAAGCAATCCTTGAAATTAAACACCTCAAAAAATCTTATGGACAAAACGAAGTATTAAAAGACATTTCTCTCACCGTCCACAAGGGAGAAGTTATTTCGATTATCGGAAGTTCAGGAAGTGGTAAATCAACCTTACTACGTTCCATTAACCTACTTGAAACGCCAACTGATGGACAAATCCTTTATCATGGACAAAACGTCCTCGAAAAAGGTTATGACCTCACGCAATACCGTGAAAAGTTGGGAATGGTTTTCCAATCCTTTAACCTCTTTGAAAATCTCAACGTGCTTGAAAACACAATTGTCGCTCAGACAACTGTCCTTAAACGCGAACGTACAGAAGCTGAAAAGATTGCCAAAGAAAACCTAGAAAAGGTCGGCATGGGGGAACGCTACTGGCAAGCGAAACCAAAACAACTCTCAGGTGGTCAAAAACAACGTGTGGCCATCGCTCGTGCCCTTTCAATGAATCCTGACGCTATTCTCTTTGATGAACCAACATCAGCTCTCGATCCAGAAATGGTTGGAGAAGTCCTCAAAATCATGCAAGATCTAGCTCAGGAAGGTTTGACCATGATTGTCGTAACCCACGAAATGGAATTCGCCCGTGATGTCTCTCATCGTGTTATCTTTATGGATAAGGGAGTAATCGCTGAAGAAGGCAAACCAGAAGACCTCTTCACCAATCCTAAAGAAGACCGTACAAAAGAATTCCTTCAACGCTATCTTAAATAAAAAGAAAAGGCTGCATCAACCGTGCAGTCTTTTTGCTGTCCTCATACTCTTCGAAAATCTCTTCAAACCACGTCAGCTTCGCCTTGCCGTAGGTATATGTTACTGACTCTGTCAGTCTTATTTACAACCTCAAAGCAGTGCTTTGAGCAGCCTACGGCTAGCTTCCTAGTTTGCTCTTTGATTTTCATTGAGTGTCAAAATGAAAAGGCAGACCCTATTCAAGAATCCGCCATTATCCAAAGATTAATCTTCAAATTTTTCATGATTTTTTTCATAGAAATCAATTAAACCTAGAGCTGTTTCAAATGAAATATTTTTTACTTTTGCACGACCCTGCGCTAGAGCAATGATAGACATTTCACGCGCATTCGTTTCTTTAGAGATACGGTAGCCTGTGATTTTCTTATCACGAACCCAGCCAACAACTGATTCTACTTTTTCAAAGTTTGACTTAGCCATGTTCTTCTCCTATTTTCTTCTTTACG
>CAKQBM010000098.1 GCA_934216185.1 uncultured Streptococcus sp.
TGACTTGGCTGTTAACGATGCAGCAGCTTTCACAGCTCTTGCAGATGCAGCTAAAGCAAAACTTGGTAAATAATAACTGATAAGACTGGAACAGGATTGTCCCAGTCTTTTTGAAAATAAAGGAGAAAAATATGGCTTCAAAAATGCTACACACTTGCTTGCGAGTAGAAAATCTTGAAAAATCAATCGCATTTTATCAAGATGCTTTTGGTTTTAAAGAATTGCGCCGCAGAGATTTTCCAGATCATGCATTCACGATTGTCTATTTAGGACTTGAAGGTGACGACTATGAGTTGGAGTTAACTTATAACTACGATCACGGTCCTTATGTGGTCGGAGATGGGTTTGCCCACATCGCCCTCAGTACACCTGATCTTGAGGCTCTTCACCAAGAGCACAGTGCAAAAGGCTATGAAGTTACTGCACCAAATGGCTTACCAGGAACTGCACCAAACTATTATTTTGTCAAAGACCCTGATGGCTACAAGGTCGAAGTTATTCGTAAAAAATAATCCCGTGAAGTCAAGTAGAATGTTCGTTTTCTACTTGACTTTTTTTATCTGAAAGAGTATACTAATAAAAATTTAACCTTTAAGGGGAGTCCAGAGAGACTCACAAGGTGTCAGATAAAAGAATAGTACAATTTTCTAGAGGAGACTTTTTGAGTGTGCTCTCTTGTCTTGTACGATTTTAACTGAGGCCTTGCACTAGCAAGGTCTTTTATTTATCTGGTCCCCTTAAAATTTAAGGAGGAAAAGTCATGAATCCCACATGTAAGAAACGCTTGGGTGCTATTCGTTTAGAAACCATGAAGGTGGTTGGACAAGAGGAAATCGCACCAGCAATCTTTGAATTAGTCCTAGAGGGGGAAATGGTTGAAGCCATGCGAGCAGGCCAATTTCTTCATCTTCGTGTGCCTGATGATGCCCATCTCTTGCGTCGCCCTATTTCAATTTCGTCTATTGACAAGTCAAATAAGCAGTGTCATCTCATTTATCGGATTGAGGGGGCTGGGACAGCCATTTTTTCAACCTTAGGTCAGGGTGATACTCTGGATGTGATGGGTCCTCAGGGGAATGGTTTTGATTTGTCTGACTTAGATGAGCAGAGTCAGGTCCTCCTTGTTGGTGGGGGGATTGGTGTACCTCCTTTGCTTGAGGTGGCCAAGGAATTGCATGCCCGTGGGGTGAAAGTAGTGACAGTCCTCGGTTTTGCTAATAAGGCTGCTGTTATTTTAGAGACGGAATTGGCCCAATATGGTCAGGTCTTTGTAACGACAGATGATGGTTCTTATGGCATTAAGGGAAATGTTTCTGTTGTTATCAAGGATTTAGACAATCAATTTGATGCTGTTTACTCATGTGGGGCACCTGGAATGATGAAGTATATCAATCAAACCTTTTATGACCACCCTAGAGCCTATCTATCTCTGGAATCTCGTATGGCTTGTGGGATGGGGGCTTGTTATGCCTGCGTCCTAAAAGTACCAGAAAGCGAGACGGTCAGCCAACGCGTCTGTGAAGATGGCCCTGTTTTCCGCACAGGAACAGTTGTATTATAAGGAGAAAATTATGACTAGAAATCGTTTACAAGTTTCTCTACCAGGCTTGGATTTGAAAAATCCGATTATTCCAGCATCAGGCTGTTTTGGTTTTGGTCAAGAGTATGCCAAGTACTATGATTTAGACCTTTTAGGTTCTATTATGATCAAGGCGACAACTCTTGAACCACGTTTTGGGAATCCAACTCCAAGGGTGGCAGAGACGCCTGCTGGTATGCTCAATGCAATTGGCTTGCAAAATCCTGGTTTAGAGGTTGTTTTGGCTGAAAAGTTACCTTGGCTGGAAAGAGAATATCCAAATCTTCCTATTATTGCTAATGTAGCTGGTTTTTCAAAACAAGAGTATACGGCTGTTTCTTATGGGATTTCCAAGGCGGCTAATGTAAAGGCTATAGAGCTCAATATTTCTTGCCCCAATGTTGACCACTGTAATCACGGACTTTTGATTGGTCAAGATCCAGATCTGGCTTATGATGTGGTGAAAGCAGCTGTGGAAGCGTCTGATGTGCCAGTTTATGTCAAATTAACCCCTAGTGTGACCGATATCGTTACTGTCGCAAAAGCTGCAGAAGATGCGGGAGCAAGTGGATTAACCATGATCAATACTCTAGTTGGAATGCGCTTTGATCTCAAAAACAGAAAACCAATCTTGGCCAATGGAACAGGTGGAATGTCTGGTCCAGCAGTCTTTCCAGTAGCCCTCAAACTCATCCGCCAAGTCGCTCAAACAACAGACCTTCCCATCATTGGAATGGGGGGAGTGGATTCGGCTGAAGCTGCCCTAGAAATGTATCTGGCTGGAGCATCTGCTATCGGAGTTGGAACAGCCAACTTTACCAATCCTTACGCCTGTCCTGATATCATCGGAAATTTACCAAAGGTTATGGATAAATATGGTATCAGCAGTCTAGAAAATCTCCGCAAAGAGGTAAAAGAGTCTCTGATGTAAACTGCAATTAATCTGTTCTTGATTTTTTATTAGTTTGTAATGTTGATTATAGAGAATTTTGATATAATGAAATGAGTAAGAACAGAGGAAGAAAGTTAATGAAGAAAGTAAGATTTATTTTTTTAGCCCTGCTATTTTTCTTAGTCAGACCAGAGAGTGCAATGGCTAGCGATGGTACTTGGCAAGGAAAACAATACCTGAAAGCAGATGGCAGTCAAGCAGCCAATGAGTGGGTTTTTGATGCTCACTATCAATCTTGGTTTTATATAAAAGCAGATGCCAACTATGCTGAAAATGAATGGCTGAAACAAGGTGATGATTATTTTTACCTAAAATCTGGTGGCTATATGGCCAAATCAGAATGGGTAGAAGACAAGGGAGCTTTCTATTATCTTGACCAAAATGGAAAGATGAAAAGAAATGCTTGGGTAGGTGCTTCCTATGTTGGTGCAACAGGTGCCAAAGTAATAGAAGACTGGGTATATGATTCTCGATACGATGCTTGGTTTTATATCAAAGCAGATGGACAACACGCAGAGAAAGAATGGCTTCAAATTAAAGGGAAGGACTATTATTTCAAATCTGGTGGTTATTTGCTGACAAGTCAGTGGATTGAGCAGGCTTATGTGAATGCCAGTGGTGCCAAAGTACAGCAAGGTTGGCTTTATGACAAACAATACCAATCTTGGTTTTATATCAAAGAAAATGGAAATCATGCTGATAAAGAATGGATTTTCGAAAATGGTCACTATTATTATCTCAAATCAGGTGGCTATATGGCAGCCAATGAATGGATTTTGGATAAGGAGTCATGGTTTTATCTAAAATCTGATGGCAAAATGGCTGAGAAAGAATGGGTATACGATTCTAAAAATCAAGCCTGGTATTACTGCAAATCCGGTGGCTACATGGCGAAAAATGAGACAGTAGATGGTTATCAGCTTGGAAGCGACGGTAAATGGCTTGGAGAAAAAGCTACAAATGAAAATGCTGCTTATTATCAAGTAGTACCTGTCACAGCAAATGTTTATGATGCAGATGGTGAAAAGCTCTCCTATATATCGCAAGGTAGTGTCGTATGGCTAGATAAGGATAGAAAAAGTGATGACAAGCGCTTGGCTATTACTATTTCTGGTTTGTCAGGCTATATGAAAACAGAAGATTTACAAGCGCTAGATGCTAGTAAGGACTTTATCCCTTATTATGAGAGTGATGGCCACCGTTTTTATCACTATGTGGCTCAGAATGCTAGTATCCCAGTAGCTTCTCATCTTTCTGATATGGAAGTAGGTAAGAAATATTATTCGGCAGATGGACTGCATTTTGATGGTTTTAAGCTTGAAAATCCCTTCCTTTTCAAAGATTTGACAGAGGCTACAAACTATAGTGCTGAGGATTTGGATAAGGTATTTAGTTTGCTAAACATTAACAATAGCCTCTTGGAAAATAAGGGAGCTACCTTTAAGGAAGCCGAAGAACATTATCATATCAATGCCCTTTACCTCCTTGCCCATAGTGCCTTAGAAAGCGACTGGGGACGTAGCAAGATTGCCAAAGATAAGAATAATTTCTTTGGAATTACAGCCTATGATACGACTCCTTACCTTTCTGCCAAGACATTTGATGATGTGGATAAGGGAATTTTAGGTGCAACCAAGTGGATTAAGGAAAATTATATCGATAGGGGTAGAACTTTTCTTGGAAACAAGGCATCTGGTATGAATGTGGAATATGCCTCAGATCCTTATTGGGGCGAAAAAATTGCTAGTGTGATGATGAAAATCAATGAGAAGCTAGGTGGTAAAGATTAGTCCCATTGTTGGATATGATTTGACTGAACAGTAAGTTAAAAATCCTGATTTCAAGTAAAATCAGGATTTTTTCATGGATGCGATTTTTTCGGGGTCTGGTGTGACACGGAGGGTCTTTTGTCCTGTGTAAGTGACAAAGCCGGGTTTTCCACCAGTCGGTTTATTGAGTTTCTTGACTTCAATCATATCTACCTGCACCAGATTTGACAGGCGACCTTGAGAGAAGTAGGCGGCTAGTTCAGCTGCGTCTGTCTTGACTTCATCAGATGGGTCAAGATTGCCTGAGATGACAACATGGCTTCCAGGAATGTCCTTGGCATGGAACCAAAGTTCCTCCTTGCGGGCCATTTTAAAGGTTAGCTCCTCATTTTGCAGGTTATTGCGGCCGACATAGATGATGGTTTTGCCATCGCTGGCCAGATACTGTTCTGGTTTTTTACGTTTCTGGATTTTCTCGCGTTGTCTTCTGCGGATAAAGCCTGTTTGGATCAATTCTTCACGGATTTCAGCGATTTCTTCTAGTCCAGCTTGGTTGAGGACGGTCTCGACACTTTCCAGATAGAGAATGGTTGCCTTGGTTTCTTCGATCAGCTCAGTCAAGTATTTGACAGCTTCTTTGAGTTTCTGGTACCGTTTAAAATAGCGTTGGGCATTCTGGTTGGGAGTCAAGGCTTTATCAAGCGCAATTGTGATAGGTTGGTTAGTATAGTAGTTGTCTAGGATAACCTGGTCTTGGTCGTTAGGCACTTGATGGAGGAAGGTTGTTAGCAATTCCCCTTTTTGACGAAATTCTTCAGCATTGTCTGTCGCCAGTAACTCTTTTTCTTGTTTTTTCAGCTTATGGCGATTTTTTTGAAGTTCATTTTCAACCCGGCGAATCAGTTCACTGGCTTGCTGTTTGACGCGGTCGCGTTCAGCCTTGTCCTTATAGTAGGTGTCCAACAAATTAGAAAGACTGGTAAAAGGCTCTCCCACCTGATTGGCAAAAGGAACTGGACTGAAGGAAGTCTCAGTCAAGCATGGCTGGGTTTCTTGATTGAAAAAGTTTCGGAAAGTGGAAAGTTTTTCACTAACCAGTATGTTTTCCAATTCATTTGCCGTATCGCGTCCCAGACCTTGAAAGAGGCTTTGAAGATTTTTAGCTGTCGTTTCCTGTGTTTGCAGGATTTCAAAGAGTTTCTCGTCCTTGATTGTAAAAGGATTGAGAGATTCCGTACTTGGCGGAGCGATATAGGTCGATCCAGGAAGCAAGGTACGGTAGCTATTTTGTGAAAAGCCAACGTGTTTGATAACTTCGAGGATTTTATGACTGCTTTTATCGACCAGTAGAATATTACTGTGTTTGCCCATGATTTCGATAATCAAGGTAGCCTGAATATGGTCTCCAATCTCGTTTTTATTGGAAACCGTGATTTCCACAATACGGTCATTTTCAACTTGCTCAATCGACTCAATCAGGGCCCCCTGCAAATACTTTCTCAAAACCATGATAAAGGTAGAAGGTTGGGCTGGATTTTCAAAAGTCGTTTGGGTCAGTTGAATGCGTCCAAAAACAGGATGGGCAGAAAGGAGCAGACGATGGCTTTGGCGATTGCTACGGATTTGCAAGACCAACTCTTGTTCAAAAGGCTGATTGATTTTCTGAATGCGACCGTTCACTAACTCTCTTCGCAATTCCTCCACCATGTGGTGTAAAAAAAATCCGTCAAATGACATCGTTCTCTCCTTGTGATTGTATTCCATAGTATTATATCAAAAAGGTAGAATAAAATCATGGAAATGTGGTATAATAAAGCCAAGTAAAGAGAAACGAGAAGCACATGTATATTGAAATGGTAGATGAAACTGGTCAAGTTTCAAAAGAAATGTTGCAACAAACCCAAGAAATTTTGGAATTTGCAGCCCAAAAATTGGGAAAAGAAGACAAGGAGATGGCAGTTACCTTTGTGACAAACGAGCGTAGCCATGAACTCAATCTGGAGTACCGTGACACCGACCGTCCGACAGACGTCATCAGTCTTGAGTATAAGCCAGAGTTGGAAATTGCCTTTGACGAAGAGGATTTGCTTGAAAATCCTGAATTAGCAGAGATGATGTCGGAGTTTGATGCCTATATTGGAGAACTGTTCATCTCTATCGATAAGGCTCATGAGCAGGCTGAGGAATATGGTCACAGCTTTGAGCGTGAGATGGGCTTCTTGGCAGTACACGGCTTTTTACATATCAACGGCTATGATCACTACACTCCAGAAGAAGAAGCGGAGATGTTCGGTTTACAAGAAGAAATTTTGACAGCCTATGGACTCACAAGACAATAAACGAAAAT
>CAKQBM010000099.1 GCA_934216185.1 uncultured Streptococcus sp.
CTTGCAAAACTATCTAATGAGGATAGTAAACTCATCCAATATGGCTTACAAGGTCGCGTCACTAGTGTAACTGCAAAGAAAACATATTTTGATTATTTAAAAGATAAAATGTTAACCCATTCTGATTAATTTTCAGATAACACTCTATAACTATTTATTATCTTATAAAACAGGAGAATCATAACATGGATAAGAATCAAAACCTAACTTCATTTCAAGAACTAACAACTACTGAACTCAACCAGATTACAGGTGGAGGATGGTGGGAAGGACTCTTACATGAAACAATTTTAGGTAAATTTAAAATCACAAAAGCACTTGAACTACCTATTCAGCTATAAAAAATAAGACCGAGTAACAAGAACTCTCGGTCTTATTTTTTATCATTCTGTATGTATTATAGTAAACACCTGACGAAAGACTTGATTTTGGCAGGTAGTATTTAGACTGGTATTGGGATGACTTTCCACAATTTTCATAACGGTATAGAGACCAACTCCTCTCTCCTCCCCTTTAGAACTTGCTCCAAAGGAGAAGATTTCAGAAATATCTATGCTCTCTTCTTTGATGGAGTTTTCAATGATAAAGGTCTCCTGTTCTCCATTTTTAAAAAAAGCGATTGAAACATGAGGTTGACTAGCCTCTATACTAGCTTCAATAGCGTTGTCACAAAGGATAGACACAATAGTCAGAAAATCAAGCAGGCTCATCCCCTCGACCTGAATCTCCTCAGGAACTTCGACATTAAAGACAATCTTCTTATCTATGGCTTTTAGAAATTTCCCCGCGAGGAGACTTTTGAGGGCACGGTCACGAATATTCACCAATCTGCCCAGGTCATATTTATTGTCCTGCAATTTTTCACTAGAATCCTTTAAAACAGAGTCGTAAATCTCTTTTATCTGCTCCATATCCTCCTCTTCAATACCCAGACGTAAACTGGTCAAAAGGTTGGTGTAGTCATGGCGAAAACTCCGTACTTCCTTATAAAGTTCTTCTATATGCCGACTATACCGCTCCATATCTCTATAGCGCAAGGCCTGCTCTCGGTTCAGTTTTCCCTGAAGTTTTTCCTTCAAATAGGTATCTAATTTCTTGATAACCCCCATAAAAAAGAGTAGATAAAATACTAGAATGAAATGGCGAACAGTCGTTGATTGAATACCTTGTTCATATTCAAAATAAGATAGACTTTGCATCACTAGATAATACGCCCCCATTACCCAGTTAATCTTAGTAAGAGACTTTTGAAAACCTTTATCTAGAAACTCCTTTCTCAATCTAGTAAAATCATAGTCCAACCATTTCAAAAAGACTAATACTATGAAGCAAACGAATAGCATAATCAATAAAAAGATAGGATTGCCATCCCCATCTACAATTCCTTGCCCCAAAAATGGAAGCACAAAATAGGAAATACCTCTGTAAAAGAGCTCTACTAATATCATTGGGAAGAGACCATAAAAAATAAGGATTTTTTTAGGAAGCCCTCTTAACAGTAAGAAAGATAGACCTATACCGAACAAAGGTTCTATAAAATAGGACAAATATTCACTTACATCCAAAAATTGAAAAGTCGCAAAAATGGCCCCTAGAAGAAATTTCAGAAGAAAAGCTTTGAAAATCCTCTCAAAAGTGAGGCAAATTCCATCTACCTTAAAGAAAATGACAATTTCTAGTCCATTAATAACAAGTGCATACAACAATATCCAAGCAATGTTCATAAACTCTCCTAGCTCAGTGTAAGTTATTGATAACTTCAGACACTTCCCTGACCTTATAACGCGCAATTAGACAGCTTCTCCCATTGGGAAAGAAAAGCAGTTTTTCTTTCTTATCCAAATGCACCACATTTGCAGGATTAATGAGAAAAGAGCGGTGGCACTGCAGGAGACGAGGCTCCTGCTTAAGAATCTCCTCTAAACTCGCTGTAAATTCCAGTCTGTCCGTCTCGGTATAGAGAATGACATGATGAGATTTGGGCGACGTTTCGAGATAGTAAACCTCTTTAAAAGGATACTGGAATTGGGCAAATCTTGATTTAAAGTAAAAGCAATCTTCCGCTAGACTTTTACTGTCTTGACCATTGGCATAGAGGAGGGCTGTCTCGATACGAGATTCAAACTCCTCTGCCGAAAGGGCCTTATCAATGTAGTCCAAAGCAGACACTTGGTAGCGAAAGGACAGGGGCATAAACTCCGAGTGAGTCGTCACAAAGACGATTAGGGCATAAGGATCCCGATCCCGAATCTTTCTAGCCACTTCCAGCCCCTTCATCTCCTCATTTCGAATCTCAATATCCAAAAAGAATAGCTGATGTGCGCCCTTCTCATGCACCTCTGCTAGCAGTTGATCTGGCTTGCCAAAGATCTCAAAAGAGCTAGGAATGATATGATGTTCCTTCAAAAGTTTCTCAATGGTCGTTTCAATCCTAGTCTGTTGGGAAAAATCATCTTCTAAAACAAATATTCTCATCTTCTTACTCTCCTTCTTTCAACCATTTTTGACGAATTTCTCTATAGCGACGTCTGGCATACTTGACAGCGTATTGACCTTCTTCTCCAAGAAAAAGGATTCTTTCTTGAAAATCAATCGATTTTACTCTATCAAGATTGACCAAACAATTTCGATGACACCTCATCAAGGTTTCCCCATATTGGTTCTCAAGATCACTTAAGTTTTGAAGCATATTAAAACTAGCTTCTTCTGTAACAATCTGTACAGTATGGGCTTTAGTTGGATGTGCTTGGATATAGTAGATATCGTCGACGTTTACTTTATAGACTGTTTTCTGTGTCTGAATAATCATATGTTTCATTGGATTCTCCTCCTAATACTCTTCGAAAATCAAATTCAAACCACGTCAGCTTCACCTTGCCGTACTCAAGTACAGCCTGCGGCTAGCTTCCTAGTTTGCTCTTTGATTTTCATTGAGTATAAGAAAAGAATAACAGAAAAAATCTAACACAAGCCCACCAAATCCTAAACAGTCTTTGAAAGCTCCTAAAAGGATTATTTTTCCACAACATCATGATGAGCTTACAACTATTTTATCATAAAATCTTAACAGGAGCATTCAGGAAATTTCAAGAACAATTAAAGATTTGAAACTGAAAAAGGAGATAAAAGTGATAGACTAACAGTACCAAAACACAGTTGCTAGAACCAAGACTAGCACCCAGATTAAAGGAGGAATTCTCATGACAGATACAGACCCTATCAAAAGAGCTCAGACTTTGATTACGGACTTAAACAAAGCCTACCAAGCATGCAAACAGGCAACCGCTGACGATGTCCGCTTTCAGGAGCAACTAAACTCTATTCTTGGTTTTCTAGCCAAGGCTGAGATAGTGGATAATCGAGTCTTGATTGAACTGGAAAAATTTTACCAGACTTCCAGTCTTCTATTGGGACTCAGCGCTCTTGATCCAGATGCTCCTACACGCGCCGCTTGGCGGGCCTATGACCGTTTCCACTTTGACCAAGTCAAGACCAAGTTAATACTCAATGAAAATCAAAGAGCAAACTAGGAAGCTAGCCGCAGGTTGCTCAAAACACTGTTTTGAGGTTGTAGATAAGACTGACGAAGTCAGTCACATATATACGGTAAGGCGACGCTGACGTGGTTTGAATTTGATTTTCGAAGAGTATAAGTTTCTACGGACCAACCATTATCCTGTAGAAAATAAAAGAAGCTGAGCTAGAGTGAACTCAACTTCTTTTTTAGTGTCATATAGGCAATGTTAATCCTGCATCTGACGTTTGACCTGATAAGGTAAGTACAAGACTAGTAAAACCAAACCAGCTCCCAGTAAGGCTAGAAGGGCTAGTTTTTCTTGAAAGGTAATCAACCCAACAACTAATTCCACTACTAAGACCAAACTGGTCAATCCTCGGACTACAGCCTGCAAACCTTTTTCCTTTTGCCCCTTGTCCAGCGGAAAAAGTTGGGTCAAATACTGGTAGTCAAAGGCATGATAGAGGGCCAGCAACTGGAAGAGCAAGAGGTAGTTAAAGAGAACTACCACTGCTGTCGCAATCCAAGCTTGCTCGATAAAAACCTGCGCCAGTATGGAAAGCAAGAGCAGACGAAGACTGAGGGCAAAGAGGTCTCCATTTCGCAGATAAGAACGCAGATAGAGATTTTGCCAAATCTTCCCAGGCACCTTCTGAACAGCCTTTAGGATAAAGTCCAGATAGGCACGACGCTTGATGCTGTTTGAAATTCCCTTTACCTGGGTAAAAAGGGCAAAGAAACGAAGCAAGACTTGCTTACGCTTGCTTTCTTGGGAAATGACATAATCCCAGTCTAGTCCAGTTTCCGTGAAAAATTTGCTAGCCTTTTGACGAAAGAGGAAATATTTACCTACTCCCAATAAAAGCACATAGACCAGAAAAACAGGCAAGCCATAACCCATGGCTAAAAATAAGGGCGCAAATAACAGCAAGAAAAGAGTCTGTACAAAAAGCCAAAAGACTAGGGAAATGCTAGTTTGACGCTTTAGATGGAGTTTGATTTCTTCTTCACCAACCAAAAGAAAGAGCTTATCTGGAGCTTCCATATAGGTGGCAATTCCACCCCAAAGCAAAAGTAAAACAGAGGTAATCCCTACAAACAAAAGAATAGTCCAATGATTTTCAGGAAAATCCTGCAAGAGTTGACTGTACTGGTAGGCTAGAAAGCCCAGCAGGACAAGCAGGAACAAGACAAAGTGGTCATTGAGAACATAGCGCAGATAACCAATACACTCCTTACGAAAAGCCTGCTTTCTCTTTAAAAACAAGTCTTTCATAGCTCCTCCTCTTTGGTCAGAGCCAAGTAAATATCATTCAAACTAGCCTCAGGCATATCAAAGGCTTCGCGCAGTTGCAGGAGATTCCCCTTGGCACGCACCTCTCCCTTGTGAAGAATGACAAAGGCATCACACATCTTCTCAGCCGAATCTAACACGTGGGTACTCATGAGAATGGACTTCCCCTTTTGCTTTTCCACTTCCAAAAGCTGAATCAAGTCTGCAATAGCCAACGGATCGAGACCAAGAAAAGGCTCATCCACGATAAAGAGACTTGGATCCACCACAAAAGCACAGATAATCATGACCTTCTGCTTCATCCCTTTGGAGAAATGAACAGGGAACCAGTCCAATTTCTGGTCCAGACGAAACATTTTTAGCAAGGGTTCTACTCGATCAAAAGCGACCTTTTGCTCAATACCATAAGCCATGGCAACCGTTTCGATATGCTCTCTGAGGGTCAATTCCTCATACAGGCTAGGTGTCTCAGGAATGTAACCAATCTGCTTGCGGTAACTTGTCGCATCTTCTTGCAGGGTCAGACCATTGATATTGATGGAACCACTATAAGGTGTCAACAGACCGATAATCTCATTGATTGTCGTCGATTTCCCAGCACCATTAAGACCAATCAAACCGACCAACTGCCCACTTTCAACTGTAAAGGACACATCTTTCAAGACAGGGACATGGACATAGCCACCTGTCAGGTTTTTAATTTCTAACATATTTTCTCCAAATCTGGTATAATGTAGCTATATTATATCAAAATTCAATACAGTAGAGGTAGATTTTATGTCAGATTGCATTTTTTGTAAAATCATCGCAGGGGAAATTCCTGCTTCAAAAGTATATGAAGATGAGCAGGTTCTTGCCTTTCTTGATATCTCTCAAGTGACACCAGGACACACCTTGGTCGTACCCAAAGAACACTATCGCAATCTTTTGGAAATGGACGCTATTAGCGCCAGCCAACTCTTTGCCCAAGTGCCAACAGTGGCTCAAAAAGTCATGAAGGCTACCAAGGCTGCTGGTATGAATATCATTGCCAACTGTGAAGAAATCGCAGGGCAAACAGTCTTTCATACCCACGTTCACCTCGTACCTCGCTACAGTGCGAACGATGACCTCAAGATTGATTTTATCGCCCACGAACCAGACTTTGACAAACTTGCTCAAGTCGCTGAAACCATCAAAAACGCCTAAGGAGTTGCCATGAAATTATCCAATCTACTGCTATTTGCAGGAGCTGCAGCCGGAAGTTATCTGGTCACAAAAAATCGCCAAACCATCACAGATGAAGTCTTGAATACCACTGACCGCGTTCAAGCTATCAAGGATGATATGGATATTATCCAAAACAGCCTGCAAATCATCGACCAGCAGAAAGAACTCATCAAGGAATATCAAGAAGACCTGACTTACAAATTTAAGGTCTTGGAAAAGGATATTCAGACTAGACTAGCTGTGATAAAAGAACTGCAGGAAACTAAAGATAAGTAAAAAGAGCCCATCGGCTCTTTTTTAAAACGTTAACAAGTTATATCCCATCAACTATACATCATAACTTAGAAAACTCATTCACCATTTCACAACTAATACTCTTCGAAAATCAAATTCAAACCGTGTCAACGTCGCCTTGCCGTACTCAAGTACAGCCTGCGGCTAGTTTCCTAGTTTGCTCTTTGATTTTCATTGAGTATAAATCGAAGACTTTCCCAGGCTTTCCACCGTAATCGAGTAGGGGATAATCTCTAGCCCCTCTCACACCACCGTACGTGCCGTTCGGCATACGGCGGTTCAACTAA
>CAKQBM010000100.1 GCA_934216185.1 uncultured Streptococcus sp.
TTAGCACGTTTTTCGTACTCTTTCATCAGACTTTCAGCGTCGGCTTGGAGTTCTTCGTAAACTTCAGCATCAAAGGTGGATACGCTTTGGAGAGCGCGTGTGTCAATGACATGGGCGATAGTGAGTTTAGCGTCGTTTCGTAGAGCAGAATGAACTCCCTTGACAAAAGCCAAGTCCGCTTCTTTAGAACCATCGATTGCGACCATGATATTTTGGTAACGTTGTGTCATAATGAAACCTCCTGAAATTTTCTTACTATAATTGTAAACCTTTTCACTATAGAAGTAAAGCAAAAAAAGTATTTTTCAAAAGAATGTTAGTGCTTAAAATCTATATAAATATATGATAAAATAAAAGAAAGGATAGCAGGAAAGAAGTGAAGGGAGGGAGAATGATGAAAAACTCTTTTCAAAAATCAAATTTCCTTTATTATGGAATCATCCTGGTTTCAGTCTTGGTAGAAGTTATCATGATCTGGCAATTAGAGAGTCTGGTACCGTTTCTTTATCCAGGTTTTGTTGCCTTTTTAGTCTTTCACCTACTCTATCATCTAATCTTATTCCTAGTTGCAAAACGAAGTGGGCGTTGGGATTACTTGATGATATGGGGGCTCTTCCTCATGTTTAATCTTCTTTATGACTCCTTTCTAGGCTTGCTTTTTCTAGGTTTATCTTTTGGTATGTGATATTTTTTTGGTAAAATACCTGCTATCACCACTGTTTTGATCTCGCTTTTAGTGAGTTTTTTCTTCTATCTGCACCTAGTAACACATTTCAGCAAACTTGTCGCATTTTCTTTCTAGTGGTATAATGTTACTATCTCGATGAATTGAGGAAACAAGATGAAAGAATATAACAAGTCTAGTAAGTTAGAGCATGTTGCTTATGATATCCGTGGCCCTGTTTTGGAAGAAGCCATGCGGATGCGAGCAAACGGAGAAAAGATTTTACGTCTGAATACAGGAAATCCAGCAGAATTCGGTTTTACGGCGCCAGACGAGGTCATTCATGACTTGATTATGAATGCGCGTGATAGTGAAGGTTACTCTGACTCCAAAGGGATTTTCTCAGCCCGTAAGGCCATCATGCAGTATTGCCAATTAAAGAAATTCCCAAATGTAGATATTGATGATATCTACATTGGAAATGGTGTTAGTGAGCTGATTGTCATGTCCATGCAGGGGCTTTTGGACAATGGGGATGAGGTCTTGGTGCCAATGCCAGATTATCCTCTCTGGACAGCGGCTGTCAGTCTAGCTGGAGGAAATGCCATTCACTATATCTGTGATGAAGCTGCAGAATGGTACCCAGATATTGACGATATCAAGTCAAAAATCACTTCCAATACCAAGGCAATCGTCCTTATCAATCCAAATAATCCAACTGGAGCCCTTTATCCTAAGGAACTATTACTGGAGATTATTGAGATTGCCCGTCAAAATGATTTGATCATCTTTGCGGATGAAATCTATGACCGCATGGTCATGGATGGACATGTGCATACGCCTGTGGCGAGCTTGGCACCAGATGTCTTCTGTGTTAGCATGAATGGTCTGTCAAAATCCCATCGTATTGCTGGTTTCCGTGTGGGTTGGATGGTCTTGTCTGGACCTAAGACTCATGTCAAGGGCTATATCGAAGGGCTCAATATGCTGTCTAATATGCGCCTTTGCTCTAATGTTTTGGCCCAACAAGTCGTACAAACTTCCTTGGGTGGTCACCAATCAGTTGATGAATTGCTCCTTCCTGGTGGACGAATCTATGAGCAAAGAAATTTCATTTACAATGCCATTCAAGATATTCCAGGTTTGTCTGCGGTTAAACCCAAGGCGGGGCTCTATATCTTCCCGAAAATCGACCGCAATATGTACCGTATCGATGATGATGAGCAGTTTGTCCTTAATTTCTTGAAACAGGAAAAGGTTCTCTTGGTTCATGGTCGAGGTTTTAACTGGCAGGAACCAGACCACTTCCGTATCGTTTATCTTCCTCGTGTCGATGAACTAGCCCAAATCCAAGAAAAGATGACTCGTTTCTTGAAACAGTATCGCAAATAGGGCTTACATTCGAAAAAGCTGGAAACATTTACCTAGAGCTATTGACAAAAGCGAAAGAATCAGATAGAATAGTAAAGTATGTTTAGTAACTGATCACTTTATAGCCGGCTAAACGAATACAAAATCTATGAGGAGGTATTCATCGTGAAACGTACTTATCAACCAAGTAAACTTCGTCGTGCGCGCAAACACGGATTCCGTAACCGTATGTCAACTAAAAACGGTCGTCGCGTATTGGCAGCTCGTCGTCGTAAAGGACGCAAAGTTTTGGCTGCATAATCCAAACGAACTATAACAAAAATCAGTAGGAACTCGAGTCTACTGATTTTTATTTTTGTAAAAAAGTTCAAAAGGCTTTATATTTTTGCTCAAATGGTGTATAACATTTCACATACTGTAAAAAGAATAATCATGAAGAAATCAAAAATTATGCTTTTTGGAGCTATGGCTTTGACAGCAGGTCTAGCTTTAGCGGCATGTGGGTCTTCCCAATCAAGTAATGCAGACAAGACTTACTCTTATATCTTTGTCAGCAACCCAGATACCTTGGATTACATTACCTCTACACGAGACTCTACATCTAGTATCACAACCAACTTGATTGATGGTTTGTTGGAAAATGGCCAGTACGGCAATCTCATCCCCTCTATGGCTGAGTCATGGACGGTGTCAAAAGATGGTTTGACCTATACTTATAAAATCCGTCAGGGAGCTAAATGGTACACTTCTGAAGGAGAAGAGTATGCGGACGTAACAGATCATGACTTTGTGACTGGTCTCAAGTATGCGGCTGATAAAAAGGCTGAAAACTTGTACTTGGTACAAGACTCTATCAAGGGTCTAGCAGACTATGTTGAAGGGAAATCATCTGATTTTGGAACTGTTGGTGTTAAGGCAGTGGATGATTACACTCTACAATACACTCTCAACTGACCTGAGACTTATTGGAACTCTAAAACAACAGCAAGTATCCTTAATCCTGTAAATGAAGCCTTCTTGAAGTCTAAGGGGGATGACTTTGGAAGCGTAACACCATCAAGTATCTTGTCAAATGGTCCTTACTTGTTTAAATCTTTCTCATCAAAATCTTTGATTGAGTTTGATAAAAAACCTAATTACTGGGATAAGGACAATGTCAAAATTGAGAAAGTGAAACTCTCTTTCTTTGACGGTTCTGACCAAGACAGCATTGCTAGAGGTTTCTTGGATGGTAATGATACAGATGGCCGTATTTTCCCAACTAGCTCAGTCTTTGCTGAACTCAAGAAGGAAAATGAGGACAAGATTACCTATACACCGCAAAACTCAGTTACTTTCTACTATCTTTTCAACGTCAATCGTCAAAGTTACAAGCAGACCATGAAACAGTCTGATAAGGAAAAGACAGATTCACGCGCAGCTATGCAGAATAAAGATTTCCGTCAGGCTATCAACTTTGCCTTTGACCGTCATGCTTATGCGGCACAGACAAATGGTGAAGATGAAGCAGACCGTATCTTGCGTAACACAGTTACACCAAGTAACTTTGTCCAAGTTGGTGATAAGAACTTCGGTGACATTGTCAATGAGAAAATTGTCAACTACGGTAAAGGTTGGGCAAATATTAATCTAAACGATGGTAAGCAAGCCTTCTTGAATCCTGAAAAGGCTAAAGAGAAGTTTGCCAAGGCCAAAGAAAGTCTGCAAGCACAGGGAGTAACTTTCCCAATTCATTTGGATATGCCGGTTGACCAGACTGCTAAAGTAGATGTGCAACAGGCCGGCTCTTTCAAACAAACAGTGGAGGAAACCCTTGGTAAGGAGAATGTGGTCATCGATGTTATCCAACTTTCTCCAGACGAGAAGGATCAAGCTACATTCTTTGCAGATACAGCAGAGCAAAAAGACTACGATATCGACATCTCGGGATGGGGTGGAGACTACTCAGATCCGAAGACTTACCTAGCTATCCTTGATCCAGAGACAGGTTATCAGTTGAAAAACATGGGCTTGTCTGAAGGAAAAGATAAGGAAGTTAAGGACAAGATTGGTCTTGCTGACTACAAGAAACTCTTGGATCAGGCAGACGCGGCAATCACAGATACTCAAGCTCGCTATGAAAAATATGCTGAAGCCCAAGCTTGGTTGACAGATAGCGCCCTCTTCCTACCAGTTCAAAGTGGTGGAGCCAACCCAATCTTCCGTAAGACTGTACCTTTTACAGGTCCATTCTCATTCGTTGGGAATAAAGGAGATGCAGACAACTATAAATATGTTGAACTGCAAAAAGAGCCAGTAACTGCTAAACAGTACCAAGAACTCTATGAAACATGGCTAAAAGAAAAAGCTGAGTCAAATAAAAAAGCTCAGGAAGATTTAGCTAACCACATTCAATAATATGCCTAGTCATTCTTTTCAGTAAATACTCAATGAAAATCAAAGAGCAAACTAGAAAGCTAGCCGCAGGTTGCTCAAAGCACTGCTTTGAGGTTGTAGATGAAACTGACGAAGTCAGCTCAAAACATGGTTTTGAGGTTGTAGATGAAACTGACGAAGTCAGTAACCATACCTACGGCAAGGTGAAGCTGACGTGGTTTGAAGAGATTTTCAAAGAGTATAAGCATAGTGACTGGATTCAGAAAAAGGCCCTACCAGATACTTCTTGGTTCTGGTAGGGCCTTTTCTTTATTCTTTTAAGTGATAAGAGTAGCTAGCGACAACGACGTCTTGGTGCCAACGAAGGGCGTATTTGAGTTTGAGACTCATCTGATTGTGCAGGATATTTTGCCAAGGTTTATTAGGGATAAACTGGGGGACGAGGACAGTGACTGTATAGTTCTTTTTCTGTGCTTCCTCGGAAATCCGTTTGACATACCTGACAGTAGGGGTGATGATGTCGCGATAGCTAGTCTTGATATTTTTCAGAGTAATGGTTGGGAAGTAATCGGCAAATTCTTGGAGAATTTCTTGGTCTTTTTCTGATGTTTCCTTGGTAGAAATATGCATGGCTAGGACTTCGTCACCGATACTTTGAGCGTAGTTAATGGCTCCAACGCTTACACGGGTGACATTCCCTACTAGGACGAGAACTAGATTTCCATCGTAGGTACGTTTTTCGATGCCTTCATAGAGTCGTAGTTGTTGGGCCACTTTTTGGTAATGACTGTGAATTGCCAAGAAGAGTAGGGTGAGTACGAGAATAATCGGGAAGAAGGGCCAGATATCACTGAGACGGAAAAAGAGCAGGATCAGTACGATAGCGTAGCAAATGATGGCCCCGAGGATATTGGCAAGGGCAGGTTTTAAGAAATTTGCCCCTTTTTCTTTTTTCCAATGACGAATCATCCCAGTCTGAGATAGGGCGAAGGGAACGAAGACCCCGATAGTATAAAGAGGAATCAAGCGTTCGGTATTGCCATTAAAAATGAGAAGAAGAATCATAGCCCCAAAAGCCAGAGTTAAAATTCCATTGGAGTAGCCTAGGCGGTCTCCTTTTTCCATAAAGAGATGGGGCATGTATTTGTTTTTAGCCATATTGTAAGCCAGCATAGGGAAGGCTGAAAAGCCAGTATTGGCAGCTACGGCTAAAATCAAGGCTGTGGAGAATTGGAAGGTATAATAGCCAAGGTGGCCTAAGAAGGAATTACCAAGGATGCCTTGAGCCATCTGTGAAAGAATAGTTTCTCCGTGTTGAGGCATAATCCCCATCCAGTAGTTTAGGAAGGTAATACCAGCAAAAAGAAAACCTAGAATCAGTGACATGATGGTCAAGGTTTGAGCGGCATTCTTTTCTTTTGGAGCCTTGAAAAAGGGAACCGCATTTGAAATAGCTTCAACCCCTGTCAGAGAGGCAGATCCGCTGGTAAAAGCTCTTAGAATGAGAACGATAGACAGGCTCGGAACAGCATGCCCAATAGGTGAAGTTGCCTGATAGCTGAGAGAACCTGTAACTAGTTGAAAGATTCCATAGAGCAAGAGAAAGACAGTACTGATGATAAAGAGATAGACAGGAATCATCAGTGAACTGGCAGATTCTTTTAAGCCCCGTAAGTTCAGGAGCATGAGCAAGCAAACCAGAAAAATGGAGATGTGGAGGTTGTAAGGGTGGAGAGCAGGGAGAGCTGCTGTGATAGCGTCAGCTCCAGAAGCAACGGATACCGCTACGGTCAACATATAGTCAACCAGAAGACTACCTCCAGCGATTAAGCCAAGTTGGGGAGATAGATTTTCTCGAGTAACCATATAGGCCCCTCCCCCTTGAGGGTAGGCATGGATGATTTGACGGTAGGAAACGGTCAGACTAGCTAGAAGCAGGAGGACAAAGAGGCCAATAGGAAGGCTCCACCATATAGCTAGAGGAGAGAGACTAGTCAAGACCAGGACTACTTGCTCAGGTCCATAGGCGATGGAGGACAGAGCGTCGCTTGACAACATGGCTAGTGCCTGCATTTTTCCCAGTAGTCCCCCTTCGCCTTCGGTTAAGGACTTAAGAGGACGACCGATAAAGGTCTGTTTTAATTTTGTAAACATAGTT
>CAKQBM010000101.1 GCA_934216185.1 uncultured Streptococcus sp.
TTTCATAGTACGCCTCGTTTGATAAATCTTGTATTCACAGTATACCACGAATTGGCAAGATTAGTTCATTCACTAAAATTCTCTTCAATGGAAATAAAAAGCGTATTTTAAGCTTTCTTTAAGGTTTGTTCTGTATAATGAAAAACTGTTAAGTAAGCATACTTATTTTCATAAAGCTGAGAGGGCGACCATGTGGTCGTCTTTTTTGGGTGGGGGGAGATAGAAATATTAAGAAAATAGGTGAAAATTAATCATACTACATAACTGAACTTATTCTACTTCCGTCAATACCCAAGTCAAGTCTCAAACGCTATTAAGTATACCTATAAATTATGCTATAATTAAAAGGAAAGGAATATCGTTGAGGATTAGAAAACAGTGACCTATCGCTATTTGACTATTTTAGTCAAACATAGGAAGTCTTTTATTAAAATTTTTAATTTGTAATCTTTCTTAGCTGTAAAATATATATTGTGAGGTGTAAAATGACTAGTTTACCCGTTGCTTTAACCATTGCCGGTACCGATCCAAGTGGAGGTGCCGGAATTATGGCTGATTTAAAATCTTTCCAAGCTAGAGATGTTTATGGAATGGCTGTAATTACTAGCGTAGTTGCTCAAAATACAAGAGGAGTGCAGTTAATTGAGCATGTCTCTAGTGAGATGCTTAAAGCACAATTAGAAAGTGTTTTTTCTGATATTTTACCTCAAGCCATTAAAACAGGGATGTTGGCTACGGCTGAAATGATGGAAATCATTCAACCATACTTAAAGAAAGGTTATTGCCCGTATGTTCTTGACCCGGTTATGGTGGCTACAAGTGGAGACCCTTTAATTGATAAAGCTGCTCGAGATTACTTGAGAGATAATTTATTTTCTCTTGCAACTATAATCACTCCTAATCTTCCTGAAGCGGAAGCAATTGTTGGTTTTTCTATACAAAATCAAGGAGATATCGAAAAGGCTGGTCGTCGTATTTTGAAAGAATATGGCCCTCAATCAGTCCTCATTAAAGGCGGACATTTTATAGAAGGTGTGGGAGCTAGAGATTTTCTTTTTACCAAGAATGAAAAATTTATGTGGGAAGAAGATAGGATTCAAACACGCCATACACATGGAACAGGCTGTACATTTGCTGCAGTAATCACGTCTGAACTTGCTAAAGGAAGAAGCCTTTATCAAGCAGTTGACATAGCAAAAGCATTTATTACAAAGGCTATTAAAGATGCTCCTCAATTGGGTCATGGTTCAGGACCTGTCAACCATATGGCTTACAAGGGATAAGAAAACTCTCTAATTCATAATGAACTACCCTCAAAAGTTAGATTTTTAGGCTCTAGCTCTTGGGGGTAGTATAGTCATTATGAATTAGAGAACTTTTTTATTATTGTTAATTAATTGTTTTTTCAAGTTCAATTAAAAATTTTTTCGCTTTTTCATTAATATTTTTTGCCTGCATTAAGTCACGTACAACTGCGATACCGGCAATACCTGTATCTTTCAGTTGATTTATTTTGTCTGGGGTAAGCCCTCCTATAGCTACAACAGGGATAGATACCGATTGGCAAATTTTTTTCAAAGTCTTTATAGAAGTGATAGGTGCATTCTTTTTAGTTGTAGTCGGGAAAATTGCTCCTGTGCCTAAGTAATCTGCACCACCTTTCTCTGCTTCAAGTGCTCTTTGAACAGTTTTGGCAGTAACTCCTAAAATTTTGTTAGGACCTAGTAAGGTTCTTGCTACAGCAACAGGAAGTTCATCATCTCCAATATGTAATCCTTCAGCATTAACTGCTAGACAAATGTCTAGTCTATCATCAATAATCAATGGGATATGATAAAAATCCGTAATTTTCTTAACTTTTTTAGCAAGTTGATAGTAATGGTTTGTTGTTAAAGCTTTTTCTCTAAGTTGTATCATTGTTACCCCAGATTGGCAAGCTAGTTCAACTTTTTTAAGGAAAGTATCTAATGAGTCATCATATCTATTAGTTACTAAATAGAGCCTAAGTGATTCTATAGTCATTGATTTCTCCTTTGATGGTTGAGAGCCAATTTTTGTCAAGTTTAAGTAGAGACAACTGATTAGTTGTTTGAAAATAAAAGTCTTCGAGGCCTATTGATTTCTCGATTGCTTTTTCCGCACTAATATTCAAGTATGAGATTGCTAAAGTTGCCGCTTCAAATGCTTTCAGATTCTGACTTAAAAATACTGCCGTAAATGCTCCAACTAAATCTCCTGTTCCGGTTATCCAATCTAAACTTGGACAACCATTATTTAATATGGCAACCTTTTCTGAAGATATAACGAGATCAGAGGGGCCTGTTACTAATAAGCAAGTATTAGGGTATTGTTGGCACCAGTTTTTTAGAATGGGAATCAAATCTTTAATGGTTTGGTCTTTGTGATTTGCATCCACTCCAATGCCATGGTGCTTTAAGTCCATCAAACTTCGTATTTCAGACATGTTTCCTTTGACAACACAAGGGGAGATTTTTAAGATATCCTTAACCAAGGATTTACGAATTGAAGATGTTGTTACTCCAACAGCATCCACAATTATAGGGATGGGTAGGTGATTAGCAAAAGTAGTGGCTTTGCGTATAGCTAATTCCTTCTCAGATGACAGATGACCTAAGTTAATTAGCAGAGCGCTACTTTGTTTAGTAAATTCAAGTACTTCTCTTGGATCATCGGCCATTACAGGCTTACATCCCAGAGCTAGAATAGCATTTGCTAGCATTTTGCATGAGATTTCGTTGGTTATACAATGAATTAACCGACTATCTAATGGAAAGGGGTTTTTTAGATTTATCATTGATCTATCCCTTCTTTCGAAAAGTAACTCTGCACAGTTTTAAAGAGTGATTGATGTTGTAACAACCGATAGGCAAGATATGCTATGGCTGTACCAATTAATGTGGCTCCTAAAAATCGAGGTGTGTAAATAAACCAATTAAGTTTAGCGGCAGAACCTGTGAATGCCACCATGACAGGATAAGAGATAATTGATCCTACGACACCGGTTCCTAAGATTTCTCCCAAAGAAGCAAAATAAAATTTTCGTCCATATTTATAAAACAAACCTGATAAAAAAGCTCCGAAACTAGCTCCTGTTAAAGCTAAAGGAGGAATTCCTTGAGTAAACATACGTATAAATGCTGTTGTAGTTGCCATAATTAAACTATAGATTGGTCCCATTAAAAGACCTGCTAGAATATTGACTACACTTGACATAGGAGCCATACCTTCAATTCTTGCAATAGGAGTTACAACGACATCTAATGCAATCATCATTGAGAGTATTGTTAACTTATGTATCTGTTGCTGTTTTTTCATTTTTTACTCCTTTTAAAATATCTTTTTAAATAGTTGTATAAGTTTTATAAAAGAGTTTTTAAATCAATAAGCTTGTTTGAAGGATAGAGAAGTAAACTAAGTAGATGATTTTTGTTTTTTTAGGAATATAGAAAGTTCGATACTTATTCACTATTTGGGCATTTTCATCAAAACCATGAGCATGAAGTGCTATGATGTAGAGTTCTTTCCATCTAAATATAGTCATTAGTACTTTACTATAAATTAACGGAGACCATAGATTTAGTTTTTGACCACGTAACAAACATGCCTCTTTCAAAGACAGTATTTCATGTCGTACAAGTGTGAAAGAATTAAAAGCTATAATTAGAGCGTAGGCCCAAGACCGTGACAGTCCTTTTTGTGCCAAATATAAGAAAAACTCTTTCAAGGAGATAATTGATACAAATAAAATACCAATACAAACAGTCACAAATGCTCTGGTTCCAAGCATTAAAGCCTGTGATGAATCTCCGTATAAATAAACTGCCCAATAATTAGCAAATGCAGGTGGTACGGAAAGGAGCAACATCCAGAACATGCGTCTAAAACGTTTATAAAAAGTTAAATAAACGAGACAGAAAATAATAACAGAAAGATTGAGAGAAATAGAAGGTATATACGATGTCTCGATAGATAGGGTTAGAAGAAAAAGACAGATAATTGGTGTATTTGTAGTTACTTTTAGCATCTTAATTCTCTCTTTCAGTAAAACCACGACTATGAGAAACTATTGAACTTGAAATGGTGAATTCTTTTATATGTTTTAGGCCTGACGCATTCATCTCAATCCAATAATCGACCACAGGAATTAAGGGAGCTAAGCGGTGGGAGATTATTAAAAAACTACGCCCTTTTTTTCTATCTTCTGCCATCCATTTGCAAAAATAATCGCAAGCTTTATTATCTAGTCCTACAAAAGGTTCATCTAATAGTATTACTGAAGCTTTTGTTGTCAACATGACTAATAATTGGATAATTTTTTGTTGCCCCCCGCTTAGTTGATAGGGACTACTATCTAGTACTGTTTCTAAGTTAAAAAATGTTAGAGCATCTATGATTCGCTGATTTTCGTCAGAGGAAGAATCTAGTTTTAACTCTTCTCTGACACTTGGTTTTATGAATTGTTTTTCTGATTCTTGTACGACTCCAGTTATGAACTGATAGAGTTTGGCATGCTTTTTTAAAGGAGAATGATTCCAAAGAATTTTCCCTCTGTATTTTTGAAATTGTAAAATTGAGCGAAACAAGGTAGATTTTCCAATACCATTTTCTCCAGTAATACAAGATATTCCTTCGAAAAACATAAAATGTGGAATAGAAAATAATGTTTTATTTTTGAGAGAGCAGGTTACTTTTTGTATCTCAAATAGTATAGGGGTAGCATTTTGTTCTATTGAACGTGCTTTTATAGGGATTGAAGGAGGAATTTTACATAATAGTTCAATTTTTCCCTTATTCAATCTAATGACGTCATCAATAAGGGGTTCATAATCGGATAAATCGTGATCGCAAAGTATTATTGTCTTCCCATTTTGAACCAACTCTTTTAAGATGCTTAATAGTTCAATTCGGCTTTTTCTATCAACTGAAGCAAAAGGTTCGTCTAAAAGAAATACTTGGGGATTTATTGCTAATAAAATTGAAAAAGCTGCTTTTTGTTTTTCTCCACCAGATAGGTGATGAATAGGACGATGTAGGATGTCTTTTACCTTACATTGTTGGGATACTTTGTCAATCCTAGATTCCATCTTTTGAACTGGGTAGCCTACATTTTCTAATGTAAATACCAATTCTTCAAATAAATTTCCCATTGTGAATTGATGAGTGGAATTTTGAAAAAGTAGACCAATGAGCTGAACACGTTCCATAATAGTAAGATGACTAACTTCAGTATCATTGACAAACACCTCTCCGCTATACTTGGATGTAATGAGATGAGTAATGATACGAAATAAAGTTGACTTTCCAACTCCACTATTTCCGATAAGAAGTGTTAAAGATTTTGATTGAAACGAGTGATTAATAGAATTTAAGAAAGGTGAATAGCAGAGGTTCTTTAAGATAAGGGCCATTTATCGCTCACCTCCAGATTTGAATTGATGGTATAGCTTAATTATTGCTCGAACCAAAATTGTACAAAAGAAATAGACAGAAGCTAAGCGCACAAAGAATAAAGCAATTACAAATGGAAAAGTGAATGCATAGTAACCTAATTTGAAATATTCAAAAGTAAAACTAAAAATAGTTATTCCAAGACTGTTAGCCGAGAGAGAGAGCCAACTTTCATAACGATTTTTTGTCACTAAGAAACCAAATTCACTCCCTAGACCTTGTACCAAACCTGATAAAATAGCTCCAAGGCCAAACTGACTACCATACAAGACTTCAGCTAGAGCAGCAACGGTTTCTCCGATCGTTGCACTTCCAATTCGTGGAATAAAAATGGCAGAAATTGGAGCAGCCATGCACCAAAGACCGAATAATATCTCGTTGGCAAAAGCTTGTAAGCCCAAAGGTGTTAAAATGATAGTGAGGATATCAAATAGATATCCTGATACGATAAAAATGCCACCAAAAAATATTGATAAGAAGACAAGTAAGATAACATCTTTTAAAAGCCACTTTTTAAACATAAGGCACTCCTTTTTAAAAAGAAAAATGAGGCAATTAAACGAAATATACCTATATGCACTTTATCTGATTGTCTAATCTAAAAAGAACAAAAAAACTCCAATTACTTAATATAATCGGAGTCCATATTATAAGATTTGATAATTATTTGCACGCAAATAAAAAATCGTGTCACATTTCCCTTCGCCAGCACTAACTGTATCAGGTTCAATGGGTATAATCTCAGCTTAAAGCACCCCAAATGTCTTTATTTTTTTATTAGGTCTTCATTATAACAGAAAATTCTGATATTTTCAAGAGAGATAAAAACATCGTCACAGAAGCTGACTTGTTCATTCTGAGTCCAGAGCAATTCGAAAGTCTAGAGTAGGATAGGAACTATCGTAAATAAAGTAATAATGACTAAAAATAACCCCACCCAATCTGAATCATTTCTTTACGAAATACCTTCAGACTGAGTGGTGTTTTTTGCTATTTTTCAAGTTTGAAATAAGATTGAGATTGAAGTGCTTTTA
>CAKQBM010000102.1 GCA_934216185.1 uncultured Streptococcus sp.
AATGAGAACCATGTCCTCAAAGGATTAGATTTAGAGGTTGAAGAGGGAGATTTTATCTCTGTGATTGGTGGAAATGGAGCAGGGAAATCTACTTTGATGAATATCTTGGCTGGCAATCTATCGGTGGACGAAGGGGAGCTTTTATTGGCAGGTAAATCCATCAAAAATCTGAGTGTAAGAAAGAGAGCCAAGTATATTGCCCGTGTTTTTCAAGATCCTAAGATGGGAACAGCTTCTCGTTTGACGATTGAGGAGAATATGGCTATTGCCTTGAGACGCGGACAGAAGAGAGGACTTGGCTGGGGCGTGAAGGAGAAGGACAGAATCCAGTTCCAAGAGGCCTTAAAAGAGTTGAATATCGGCCTTGAAAACCGTTTGAAAGTGGATACTCAGTACCTTTCGGGAGGACAAAGACAGGCCTTGACCTTAGTCATGGCAGCCTTGGTGAAACCCAAACTTTTGCTTTTGGATGAACATACTGCGGCACTTGACCCGAAAACTAGTCAAATGGTGATGGACTTGACGCAAAAGATTGTGGAACACCATCAGTTGACGACTTTAATGATTACCCACGATATGAACCATGCGATTGAGTACGGCAATCGTCTCATTATGCTCTATCAAGGCAAGATAGTGGTGGATGTCAAAGGAGAAGATAAAAAGCATCTAACGGTTGAAGATCTCATGCATCTCTTCCAGAAAAATAGTGGCCAAAGTCTAGTCAGTGATGAATTGGTTTTGGGATAAAGAAAGAGGCTGAGATCTGGTGTCTCAGTCTTTTATTTCTTACGTTTTGCAAAGTCTACAAATAGAAATTCTAGTGGGACACCTTATATCTATATGGGTGAGGAAATCGGGATGATTGACCCAGACTATGATTCGATGGCTGATTATGTGGATGTCGAATCGCTCAATGCTTATCAAATGATCTTAGAAGAAGGCAAGAGTCAGGAAGAAGCCTTCCAGATTATTCAGGCTAAGTCGCGTGATAATTCACGAATTCCCATGCAGTGGGATTCTTCGGAAAATGCAGGATTTTCAACAGGTACTCCATGGTTGAAAGCTGGTAAATCCTATAAAGATATCAACGTTGAAAATGACATTCAAGGCCCGATTTTCACCTTCTATCAAGACTTGATTCGACTGCGTAAGGAAATGCCAATCATTTCAGAAGGAAGTTACAAACCAGCCTTTGAAGATAGCAAACAAGTCTATGCTTTTGAACGCCAGTATGAGAATCAAAAGTTACTAGTGCTCAATAATTTTTATGGCACAGAAGTGGAGATTGACTTACCTATAGCCTACCAAAATGGACAGATTTTGCTTTCAAACTATGAAGATGCAGAAGTGTCTGAAAAAATTCTACTCAAACCTTACCAGACACTGGCTATCTATGTAAATTAAATTCAGTAAGGAACCCTCTTTCGCAGAAAAGCAGGGTTCTTTTTGCTGTCTATTCCATCTATGAAAGCGTAAAACAAACTAGTCAGGGTGGCTAGTTTGTGGTATAATGAAAGAGACTTAAAAAGAAACAGGAGAAATATGATGGATTTACTATTAGCAATTGTATTGATTGTGCTAGCTTTTCTAGGAGGGGCTCTTGGAGGAATGTACTTGGTTCGTAAGCAAATTGAAAAAGAATTTGCTGACAACCCACGTTTGAATGCTGAAGCAGTTCGTACTCTTTTGAGTGCAAATGGTCAAAAACCAAGCGAAGCCAAGGTACAACAAGTTTACCACCAAATCATCCGCCAACAAAAGGCAGCCCTTGCTAACAATAAAAAGAAAAAATAAATAAGGAAAAGTCTGGGATGAAAGTTCCAGACTTCTCACTATGTTGGCTAAGGGTTTAGGGATGAGACTTTTTCCTTGCATTCTATTGATATTTGATTATGATTAAGAGAGATAGTTGTTGATTAGGCTGTCATTATTCAGTTCATAAGGAACGGTAATCATAATGAACTATCAATCAGAAAAAAGACTAGAAAGAAGACTGTATGGATAATCGACCAATTGGTTTTTTGGATTCGGGAGTCGGGGGCTTGACCGTTGTGCGCGAGCTCATGCGCCAGCTTCCCCATGAAGAAATCGTCTATGTTGGAGATTCGGCGCGGGCGCCCTATGGTCCCCGTCCTGCTGAGCAAATTCGTGAATATACTTGGCAGTTGGTCAACTTTCTCTTGACCAAGGATGTCAAAATGATTGTCATTGCTTGTAATACTGCGACTGCGGTCGTCTGGGAAGAAATCAAGGCTCAACTAGACATTCCTGTCCTAGGTGTGATTTTGCCAGGAGCTTCAGCAGCCATCAAGTCCAGCCAAGGTGGGAAAATCGGAGTGATTGGAACACCCATGACGGTACAATCAGACATCTACCGTCAGAAAATCCATGATTTGGATCCGGACTTACAGGTGGAGAGTTTGGCCTGTCCCAAGTTTGCTCCCTTGGTGGAGTCGGGTGCCCTGTCAACCAGTGTCACCAAGAAAGTGGTCTATGAAACCCTGCGCCCCTTGGTTGGAAAGGTGGATAGCCTAATTTTGGGCTGTACCCATTATCCGCTTCTCAGACCTATTATTCAAAATGTCATGGGACCCAAGGTTCAGCTCATCGATAGTGGAGCAGAGTGCGTACGAGATATCTCAGTCTTACTTAATTATTTTGAAATCAATCGTGGTCGCGATGCTGGACCACTCCATCACCGTTTTTACACAACAGCCAGCAGCCAAAGTTTTGCACAAATTGGTGAAGAATGGCTGGAAAAAGAGATTCATGTGGAGCATGTAGAATTATGACAAATAAAATTTATGAATATAAGGATGACCAGGACTGGTATGTCGGCTCATATAGTATTTTTGGTGGTGTCCGGACATTGACTGATGAAGACTTGGATTTTCCTCTATTTGAGTTTGCCCAAAGATTTCGAGATGAGGAACAAGGTTTTCCTATTTCTGTGATTGTTTTACGCTATGGTTCTCTCTACCGTTTATTGTCTTTTGTGGTAGATATCCTCAACCAAGAAATGGGACGAAATCTGGAAGTCATCCAACGTCAGGGAGCTTTTCTCTTGATTGAAAATGGGCAACTCCTGCATGTAGCATTGCCTAAAGAAGGGGTCAATGTTCATGATTTCTTTGAGACAAGCAAGGTCAGAGAAACCTTATTGATTGCGACTCGAAACGAAGGCAAGACCAAAGAGTTCCGAGCTATCTTTGATAAGTTAGGCTACGATGTGGAAAATCTCAATGACTATCCTGACTTGCCTGAAGTAGCAGAAACAGGCATGACCTTTGAAGAAAATGCCCGTCTCAAGGCAGAAACCATTTCCCAATTAACAGGTAAGATGGTTCTGGCAGATGATTCTGGACTTAAAGTCGATGTCCTTGGTGGTTTGCCAGGCGTTTGGTCAGCTCGTTTCGCAGGTGTAGGAGCAACTGACCGTGAAAACAATGCCAAACTCTTGCACGAATTGGCCATGGTCTTTGAACTCAAGGATCGTTCGGCTCAATTCCATACAACCCTAGTCGTAGCCAGCCCAAACAAGGAAAGCTTGGTTGTCGAAGCAGACTGGTCAGGCTACATTAACTTTGAACCTAAGGGGGAAAATGGCTTTGGCTATGATCCTCTCTTCCTTGTAGGAGAGACAGGCAAGTCATCAGCTGAATTAACCCTTGAAGAAAAAAATAGTCAATCTCACCGTGCCTTAGCCGTTAAGAAACTTTTGGAGGTATTTCCATCATGGCAAAGCAAACCATCATTGTAATGAGCGATTCCCATGGCGATAGCTTGATTGTGGAAGAAATCCGTGATCGCTATGTGGGCAAAGTTGACGCCGTTTTTCATAACGGCGATTCTGAACTGCGTCCTGATTCTCCCCTTTGGGAAGGCATCCGTGTTGTTAAAGGGAACATGGACTTCTACGCCGGCTACCCAGAACGTTTGGTGACCGAGCTTGGTTCGACCAAGATTATCCAAACCCATGGTCACTTGTTTGACATCAATTTCAACTTTCAAAAGTTGGACTACTGGGCTCAGGAAGAAGAGGCCGATATCTGTCTCTATGGTCACTTGCATGTGCCAAGTGCTTGGATGGAAGGCAAGACCCTCTTTTTAAATCCAGGTTCTATCAGTCAACCACGTGGGACCATCAGAGAGTGTCTCTATGCTCGTGTGGAGATTGATGACAGTTATTTCAAAGTGGACTTTTTGACACGAGACCATGAGGTGTATCCGGGATTGTCCAAGGAGTTTAGCCGATGATTGCCAAGGAGTTTGAGACTTTCTTGTTGGGACAAGAAGAAACTTTTTTGACTCCTGCTGAAAATCTAGCTGTGTTGATTGATACCCACAATGCAGATCACGCGACACTCTTGCTCAGTCAGATGACCTATACCCGTGTTCCTGTTGTGACAGATGAAAAACAGTTTGTTGGGACGATTGGGCTCAGAGATATTATGGCTTATCAGATGGAGCATGACTTGAGTCAAGAAATCATGGCAGATACGGATATCGTTCATATGACGAGAACGGACGTAGCGGTCGTCTCGCCTGATTTTACCATTACGGAGGTCTTGCACAAGCTGGTAGATGAGTCTTTCTTACCGGTTGTGGATGCGTCTGGTATTTTCCAAGGAATTATCACGCGCAAGTCCATCCTCAAGGCAGTCAATGCCCTCTTGCATGACTTTAGTAAGGAATATGAGATTCGATGCAAATGAGAGATAGGATTTCAGCCTTTTTAGAAGAAAAGCAGGGTTTGTCTACCAATTCCAAGCAGTCCTATAAGTATGATTTGGAGCAATTTTTAGACATTGTAGGTGAGCGGATTTCTGAAACTAGTCTCAAGATTTACCAAGGCCAGCTAGCCAATCTAAAAATCAGCGCTCAAAAGCGAAAACTTTCGGCCTGTAACCAATTTCTCTACTTTCTCTACCAAAAAGGAGAAGTGGACAGTTTTTACCGTCTGGAATTAGCTAAACAAGCTGAAAAGAAGACCGCAAAACCAGAATTGTTAGACCTAGACTCTTTTTGGCAGGAAAGCGACTATCCAGAGGGACGTTTGCTAGCGCTCTTAATCCTAGAAATGGGGCTCTTGCCGAGTGAGATTTTAGCTCTAAAGGTTGCGGATATCAATTTGGATTTTCAGGTGTTGCGAATCAAGAAGGCTTCCCAACAGAGAATTGTCACCATTCCCACGACCTTGCTTTCAGAGCTAGAACCCTTGATGGGCCAGACCTATCTCTTTGAAAGGGGAGGGAAAGCCTATTCTCGTCAGTGGGCCTTTCGTCAGCTAGAGTCCTTTGTCAAGGAGAAAGGTTTCTCAACCTTATCCGCTCAAGCCTTGCGGGAACAGTTCATTCTACGACAAATTGAAAACAAGGTCGATTTGTACGAAATTGCAAAAAAATTAGGATTAAAAACAGTCCTGACCTTAGAAAAATATAGATAATGGATATTAAATTAAAAGATTTTGAAGGGCCTCTGGACTTACTTTTGCACCTGGTTTCTAAGTATCAGATGGATATCTACGATGTGCCCATTACAGAAGTCATCGAACAATACCTAGCTTATGTCTCAACTCTGCAGGCCATGCGTCTGGAAGTGACGGGCGAGTACATGGTTATGGCTAGTCAGCTCATGCTGATCAAGAGCCGCAAGCTCTTGCCAAAGGTAGCAGAAGTGACAGACTTGGAGGATGACCTAGAGCAGGATCTTCTCTCTCAAATCGAAGAATACCGCAAATTCAAGTTCTTAGGGGAGCGCTTGGAAGCCAAGCACCAAGAACGGGCCCAGTACTATTCCAAAGCACCGACAGAGTTGATTTACGAAGATGCGGAGCTTGTTCATGACAAGACGACCATTGACCTCTTTTTGGCTTTTTCAAATATCCTAGCCAAGAAAAAAGAGGAGTTTGCACAAAATCACACGACTATCTTGCGGGATGAGTATAAGATTGAGGACATGATGGTTATCGTGAAAGAGTCCTTGACTGGACGAGATCAATTGCGCTTGCAGGATTTGTTTAAGGAAGCTCAGAATGTCCAAGAGGTCATCACCCTCTTTTTGGCAACCCTAGAGTTAATCAAAACCCAGGAGCTGATCCTCATGCAAGAGGAAAGTTTCGGAGATATCTATCTCATGGAAAAGAAGGAAGAAAGTCAAGTGGCCCAAAGCTAGACTTGATAGAGAGGAAAGATGAGTACTTTAGCAAAAATAGAAGCGCTCTTGTTTGTAGCGGGTGAAGATGGGATTAGGGTCCGCCAGTTAGCTGAACTCCTCTCTCTGCCACCGACAGGCATCCAACAGAGTTTAGAAAAATTAGCCCAGAAGTATGAAAAGGACCCAGATTCCAGTTTGGC
>CAKQBM010000103.1 GCA_934216185.1 uncultured Streptococcus sp.
TCCCATTTCAGTTTTTACTATTATAGCACATTTTAAAAGCAATGAACAGAAGAAAATTCTTGAATTTTCAGAAAATTCTATATACATATGAAATATTTAAAATTAAAAACAACAAAGCGGATTAGTGCACTTTCTGATGACCAGAATATGCTTTTTAATCCGCTTGCTTTAAATAACGTAATGTAATTTTTACAGAAATTCTTTCAGATAAGTGTATTTAACATCTATCTTGCATTATAAAACTCTAGAACTTTCTCTTTTATATTCGATTCACTCAAACCATACTCATTAAGAAGATAATCCATTTTCCCTACTTGACCGAATCTTTCTTGAACACCCATCCGATGAATTTTTGTTGTTCCATCATCAGAGAATAATTCACATAAAGCACTGCCAATTCCACCTATCTGATTGTGGTTTTCTACAGTAAATATAGTTTTTCCACTTAACATTGTTTTTATTTGTTCTGGTATTGGTTTGATTCTAAATAAATCTATGACACCTACTGAATAACCTAATTTAGACAGTTCATCCGCAACTCGAATACTTGGAGCAACCATTATGCCAGAAGCAACTATTACAACATCTTCACCGTGTCTTAACTCAATATAGCCTTTAGAAAAATCTTCTCCACCTTGATATACAGCCTCTGGAGCTTTTCTAATTGTTCGAATATATTTTAGTCCTTTTAAGTCTAATGTCTGGTTCAAGATTTCACGAAATTGGATATCATCAGTTGCTTCGAAAATGATTGATTTAGGAATTAAACGTAACAATCCAATTTCTTCAAAGGGCATATGTGTCCCACCATTCATTTCTGCAGTTACTCCTGCATCTGATCCAATCACAGTGGCATCCAATTGTGCGTATCCAAGAGAAATAAATAATTGATCAAATACTCTTCGTGAAGCAAAAGGGCCAAATGTATGAAGATAAGGTCTAAAACCCTGAATAGATAAACCTGCTACAAGGCCTACCATTTCTGCTTCCATAATCCCAACATTCACATAACGGTCTCCAAAGTCCTTTTCAAGATTATTAGTAGCCATCGAACTTGACAAATCTGCTTCTAAAACTACTATATCAGAGTAACTTTGGTTAGCCTCTAGAAGGAAATCTCTATACACATGTCGTAATTCTTTCGTACTTCTCATCATTCTGTTTCCTCCAATTCCTGACTTAATCTTTCTACAACTGAAGTTAACATTTGTCTCTCCTCTACAGTAGGGCGAAGATGATGATTGGATTTCATTTCTTCCAGCTCTCGAACTCCTTGACCTTTAATAGTGTCTAATACAATACACTTAGGGGATGAATTATTTGACTGTTTTAATTGGATAATCCCTTCATAAATTTCTCTAATATCTGAACCATTGACCCTAATGGATTCAAATCCAAATGCTGAGAATTTTTCTACAAAATCACCTGGATTACAAATATCCTTTGTAAAACCATCTAATTGTTTTTTGTTATCGTCTACAAATACAATTAAATTAGATAACTGTTGATGAGAAGCAAACTGTATAGCCTCCCAACATTGTCCCTCATTTAACTCACCATCTCCAACAATAGCATAGGTATAAAATGGACTTTTTCTTATTCTCTGACCATATGCAAGTCCGGTTGCAACACTAATTCCTTGTCCTAAAGAGCCAGTTGTCATATCTATGCCTGGCGTTAAATTTCTATCAGGATGCGACGGTAATTTAGTTCCATTTGTATTTAAAGAATATAAGAATTCTTTGTCAAAGAAACCATTCAAATAGAGTGTGCTGTATAAAGCTGGTCCAGCATGTCCCTTGGATAAAACAAAATAATCTCTATCTCGTGATGCAAATTTTTCTGGAGTCATTGGCATTATTTCACCATAAAGCACTGCTAAAACTTCTACGATAGACAGACTCCCTCCATAATGGCCGAATCCAAGATGATTCAATGTTCTAAGAGTATTTAATCGGATTTTAGTCGCAAATTTTCTTAACTCATCTTCTCTATTTTCACTTAAAATCATCCCTTATTCCTCCTTTGCAGATGGCTTTTTAATAAAGGATACCCCAAACATAACTGCTAGAATAAGAACAAGACCAATAACAATGCCTGCTTGTGAGCCAAATTGATTCAACATTCCTAAAATAATTCCTGATAGACCAAAATCTGCATCTGAGAAAGTTGATCCTTGGAAACCAAGTCCTCCCAAAACTGGCATTAAAAAGACTGGAAGAAAACTAATTAAAATACCTTGTAAAAATGCTCCAATAGTAGCTCCACGAACACCACCAGATGCATTCCCAATAACACCTGCAGTCGCTCCACAGAAGAAATGAGGCACAACACCTGGTAAAATAACAACCGTTCCTGAAGCAATCATAATTGCCATACTGACTAAACCACCAACAAAACTAGAGATAAATCCAATTAGAACTGCATTAGGTGCATAAGTATAAACAATCGGACAATCCAAAGCAGGTTTTGAATTAGGTACAAGACGCTCTGAAATACCTTTAAAGGCTGGAACAATTTCACCCAAAATAAGGCGAACACCTGCTAAAATAACAAATACCCCTGCTGCAAATTGACCTGCTAATTGTAAAGCATAAACTAGACCACTTGTACCACTACTGATTTCTTTTTCTATATATTCTGATCCTGCAAAGATAGCTACAATAATGTAAATAACTGCCATGGATAAAGTAATACTAACAGTACTATCACGTAAAAAAGCTAAACTCTTTGGAAATTTAATGTCCTCTGTTGATTTTGATTTGTCACCAATAAGGCTACCAGTAAAACCACTCAACCAATATCCCAAAGAACTGAAATGACCTAAAGCCACCTTGTCATTTCCAGTTAATTGAACCATATATTTTTGCACAAATGCTGGGGAAATACTCATAATAATACCGAGTGCTAATCCTCCTAGTAAGATAAGAGGCAAACTTGTAAAGCCAGCAACTGATAAAATGACCGCAATCATACACGCCATATATAGAGTATGGTGCCCTGTTAAAAAGATATATTTGAATCGAGTAAAACGAGCAATTAAGATATTGAATACCATACCTGCAAACATAATCATTGCAGTAGCTGAGCCATATGTTGTTAAAGCTACAGCTACAATTGCTTCATTATTCGGTACAACTCCAGATAAATGAAAAGCATGTTCAAACATGGTACCAAATGGATTCAAAGAATTTTGTACAATTCCTGCACCACCAGATACAACTAAGAAACCAACAAAGGTCTTAATTCCACCTTTAATAATATCAGGTAATTTCTTCTTCTGAAGAACTAATCCTAAGATTGCAATTAAAGCTACTAAAATAGCTGGTGTACTAACAATATCCAATATGAACTTCATCATGACGCTAGCCTCCTATATAAGTCCTTTTTCTTCACAAAGTTTAGTAATTAATTCTCGTAGTTCATCCATATCAATAATACTATTTAAGATACGAACATCTCCAAGATGACTAGCTGAATCAGCTAAATCACGACCAACAATCCAAATATCCGCTGCATTTGGATCTGCTCCACCTAAATCATAGTGTTCAACTTCTACATCCGAAACATTCAAATCACTCAATACAGATTCAATATTCATCTGTACCATAAAACTTGAACCTAATCCTGAACCACAAGCTGTACCAATTTTTAACATTATCTAATCCTCCTGTTTAATTATCATTTCAATGTCATCATAGTCTTTTGATGATATTAAAGTTTGAACATGATTTTTATCTCTTAAAATTGTTGTTAAATGTGACAAAGCCTTTAAATGACTCTCATTATCAATGGCTGCAATACAAATCAACAATCTTACCTCTTGTTCTGGATTATCCAATAAATAAATCGGTTCTTCCAAAACTAACATGGACATTCCTATTTCATTCACACCTTCATCTGGCCGAGCGTGAGGAATTGCGACTCCCTTCCCTAAATTAATAAAAGGCCCAAACTCTTCTACTTTTTGAATCATTGCCTCAGGGTAGTTCTCAGTTATCTTATCTTGATCCAAAAGCGGTTTAGCTGCTAAACGAATTGCCTCCTTCCATCCTAATTTTTCCGAACTAACCTGATAGGTTTCTTTGGTAATAAGTTGTTCTAGCACTGGTACAATTTCCTTTCTATCATTTTTTTGATAAAGATAATTCTTTAACGCCAATCTTAATTCCAATTCTTGTGTAATAATTCCATATCTTTTGACAATATTCAGGATTTGTTCAATCTCAAAATCCCCATACTCTAAATTCGGAAAATCTTTTAACACTAGTTCTACTAGTTGTATTGCTTGCTCTTCAGTCATCATAACCGAAACTAGATAATTTGGCTTTTCTGTCTCCACCTTTATGGTAGAAAAAACCATATCATAGTCACTACTAGCTTTTACCTGCAAATCATCAATCTTTGAGGTTCCTATAAACTCAATTTGAGGAAATAATGCTAATAGATTTTCTTTTAACATCAATGAAGAACTAACACCATTAGGACAAATGATTGCTGCTTTATAACATTTTTGAGGCAAAGTATCTGCTTTCCTTAAATATCCTCCAAAATGGATAACAAAATATGCTGTTTCACTATCAGGTATGGGCTTGTCAATAGCGTCCATCAAGGGAGTCAAAGAATCTTTTACTAGTTCAAATAAATCAGGATAATGTTCTTTAACATGCAACACATATTCATTTGAACTAGGTAGGCCGAACTTTAATCTATAGTAAGCCGGTATAAGATGGCGGCGAAGATTTTCTCTCAATACTTCCCTTTGTTTAAAATGTAACAAAGAAATATCTTCCATTCTACTTATAATAGCCTCTGTTAATTGATTAAAGTAAACCGGAGCAACATCTACTTCACCTTCAAAGCAACTTGATAATAAAACTGTGATATAGCGATAATCATCCTCAGAAAACACCGTATCTATAATTCCCAAATCAACCACTGTATCCAATAAAATAGTCGTTATATCTTGAATAACAGGAGATACTAATGTCTCTGAAAGACATACTCTTTCAACATCCCTTTGATACCTACATATAATGAATACTAAACCGAAAAGGCAGACTTTTAATTGATTAACAATAGGTACTATCTGTAGCTTTTCATAATAATCTTTAACCACCTGATCAATCAAATCATAAGTTAATGAATACCCCCAACTGGATAAAACATAATCCAAACCCCAAATCCCTATGGAGGATTCCAGCAACTCACTAACCATTTGAAAAGCTAAACGGTGCTTATTCCACTCTGAACCGTGTAAAGTATAACCTTTTGCTCTACTGTACCCTAGCTCCAAATCATTATCTAACATAATCTTTCTTAATGATTGGATATCAGATAAGGTTGTATTCTTACTTACTTTCAAAAAGTCTTGGTAATGATTATTCGATATAAAATCTAATCGGCAAAAAGTGTAAAGATAGATTAATGCTAAGCGAGTCGACTTTGGTAAAACCAATTCATCCGACTTAATAATATCTGTCAAAGACTGCTTCGTACGATTTGATAAACTATAGCGACCTTGTTTTTTATCCAGCACTATCCCTTTATTAGCTAGATAAGGCACTAAATAATCTATTCCTTCTTTGACTTCCTTTATAGGTAAGCTCACCTTAACAGATAATTCATATAATGATAGCTCACAATGATCCATCAAAGTCATCAAAATAACTAGTGCTCTATAATCAAACATTTCTCTTCCTTTCTAACTACAATTATAGTGTAAAAATTATAAGAATAAAAGAGTATTTGAGCACAATATAATCTCACCTTTTAAAAGAAATTATTGGGCTGAAAGTTTTTAGTGATTATTTTTCTACTTTTTCTTTAATTTATAAATTAAAGCGATATCATTTAGATATCAAATAATAGGAATGGTTGAAATGACACTGGAACGGCTCAATGAAGGGGAATTGGTAGAGATTGACGAAGAACGAAAAGCTGCCATGGTTTCAAATCTCCTTGTCGTTCTTTGTGGCAATCATGATGCACAACCAATTGTCAACACAGGAAGTCTTTACTAAAATGGCTGAAGCTAAAAAAAAGCAGATCCCCCTTCGACTCTCAACAAAGTTATACGCTGCACTCGCATCATGGGCAGAAGACGACTTTCGTTCAGTCAATGGGCAAATCGAGTATCTCCTCACAGAATGTGTCAAGCAACGGAAAAAAGACGGAAAATACGTATCAGAAACCATTGACGAACCATTTGAAATTGATATTTAACACCTTCTCCTGTCTGATAGGTCGGACAGGAGAATTTTTTCATCTTTTTTTGTCAAGTAACTTTACTTTACAAAAAAAATGTGTTATCCTAGTATGGTTGATGAAAATC
>CAKQBM010000104.1 GCA_934216185.1 uncultured Streptococcus sp.
GTATAGCCTTCTGGTGTCTTACCATTCACAAGCAATTGACCATTTTCTTTCAAGAAGTACCATTTATCCTTGTCTTTAATCCAACCCACAGCTTGTGAACCGTCTATCTTGTAGAAATACCAATCGTTTGCCTTTTTAAGCCAACCTTGCTTCATAGCTCCTGATTCTTCTAGATAGTAATGATGACCAGAAACTTCTATCTCTCCTGTCTTCATAATACCAGTAGAATCCATATAATACCAGGTTTCTTTATCTTTTACCCAACCTGTTTTCATTTCCCCTGATTGGGCAAAATAGTACCATTGTCCATCAATCTTACGCCATCCTGTTATCATATCCCCATCATTTGATAAATAATAGGTCTGACCGCCAGTATTAAACCAACCAGTCTCCATCTGATTTTCTTTGTTGAAATAATACCAGCTTCCATTGATTTTCTTCCAATTTTTAGCAGAAGCACCAGAGTCTGTCAAATAGAACCAACGATTGTTCCATTTTTTCCATTGATTCTGTAACAAGATACCCGTTTGGTTGAAGTAATACCATTCACCCTTGATTTCATTCCAACCAACTGCATATTCTCCTGTAGAGTCAGGCGCTTGATACCACCAATTGCCATAAGCACTCTTATGCCAACCAGCTTGAAAATTTGGAATATGCTTGTAGGAAGTTGAAATATTGACAAAACCATCTTGTCGAATATCAAAAACTGTCGCATCATAGTCTTTGCTGGCTGCGTTAATTCTCTCAATTCCACGTTCTTTGAGCCAATTGACATATTCACTATCAACACCATTTTTCCAAGGTAGACTATCCGAAGTTTGAACAATCAAACTCGGACTCAAATTTTTAATAAAATCCTTGGTGTTTGATTTATTGGTATCATAGTGATGATTAAACTTCATCAAATCAACTTTTCCAATGAGAGGACCATACTTGTCTTCCGCTCCATGAACATTATCTAAGTCGCCCCCAAGGTAAATTTTCTTGCCATTGACTTTGACTACACTAATCAAGGAATTGGAATTGTCATCCCAAATTTTCTTTAATTCACCCGACGAATCTGTTTCATTTTCATAATTATAGAGCTGAATATCCATGTCTCCAAACTGAAAATGAGCATCCCCTTGTGTGATATTTTGAATAACTGAAACACCTTTTTCTGCAGCAGTCTGTAAAACCTTATCATAACCATACAGATTATCCCAAAGACGTTCAGAATTAGTAATACGACTGTCACTATATTTCTTAAGATAGACTCGGTCAACTGGATATGTTTGCAGTAATTCATCAACATCTCCAATATGGTCACTGTGAGTATGGGTTACCAAAATAAAATCAAGTTTTTGAACACCCAATTCCTTCAAACGACGAAAGACACGGTCTGTTAGAACATGCTTATAAGACGTTTCAATTCCTTCTCTCCATGGATAACGAGAATCACTTCCATCTGGGAAATCATAATCTTCTCCTGTATCCACCATAGCAAAATGTCCATTGCTTTCAAGTATGATTGCATCACTGCCACCTTCTTGAACATTGATAAAGTGGATTTTATTTCCTGAACTTTCTTGAGCTTGAACATTCCCATACCATGACAAACCTAAAAAAGTGCTTGCAAGTGCTAAACTAATCAATTTCTTTTTCATTATTGCTCTATTAGAATTCCTTTTTGATTAAAATAATATCTTTTTCCATCAATTTCGTTCCAACCGATAGAATAATTTCCTGTAGAATCTGGTGCTTGGTACCACCAATCGCCATTAGATTTCTGATGCCATCCCGAAACAAACGATGGTATTTTTTTATATTGTTTACTTATATCAACTATGCCATTTTGTCTAATATCAAAAACAGTTGCATCATATTCTGTACTAGCTGCATTTATTCGCTTTATCCCTAAACTATCTAACCACGCTATATATTCAGGGTTGTCTACAATAGGACTATCATAAAAACCTGGAACAGCATCACTTGTCTGCACTATGATTTCTGGAGATAGATTTAATATAAAGTTTTTTGTATTTGATTTTTCGGTATCCTTATGATGATTAAACTTCATCAAATCAACTTTTCCAATTAGAGGACCATACTTGTCTTCCGCTCCATGAACATTATCTAAGTCGCCCCCAAGGTAAATTTTCTTGCCATTGACTTTCACCACGCTAATCAAGGAATTGGAATTATCGTCCCAAACAGGTTTAAGATTTCCATTCTCATCATATTCATTTTCATAATTATAGAGCTGAATATCCATGTCTCCAAACTGAAAATGAGATTCATCTGCCGATATATCTTGAATTAATTTCACCCCATTACGATTTGCAGCTTTAATCGCATTATCATATCCGTAGAGATTATCCCACAAACGATTTTTATCAGTTATACGACTATCATCATATCTTTTCATATAAATACGATCAACAGGGTATTTATCTAATATTTCATCCATATTTCCAATATGGTCACTGTGGGTATGGGTCACCAAAATAAAATCAAGTTTTCGGGCACCCAATTCCTTCAAATGACGGAATACTCTATCTGTCATTACATGCTTATAAGAAGTACCGATTCCTGGTCTCAAAGGATATTTAGGATTACTACCATCAGGAAAATCATAATCTTCTCCTACATCAATCATGGCAAAATGACCATTACTTTCCAAAATAATAGCATCACTTCCTGCAGTCAGTACATTAACAAAATGTATTTTATTACTGGAAAAGCCAAAATATTTTTCTAGCGTTAACCCATTATATATATATATATATATATTATGATTAAGATTGCAGTTACCATAATTATACTGGACTTCTTTTTACACTTCATTCTTACTTCCTCAATCTCTCTAAGGTTTCCTTAAATATCTCTGGGATATCTGCTGTAAATTCCAATGTCTCACCTGTTCTCGGATGAGTAAAACCTAGAGTCTTGGCATGGAGAAATTGTCCATGTCCCTTAAGAGTCTTACGCGGACCATAAACTTCATCCCCAGCGACTGGATGGCCAATATAAGCCATGTGGACACGGATTTGATGGGTGCGCCCTGTCTCCAGTTGTAACTCTACCAAGCTGTAATCACCAAAGCGTTCCAAGACGTGAAAACGAGTCACGGCAGGCTTACCTTTAGCAGTCACAGTCTGTTTCTTACGGTCTTTTTCACTACGGCCAATCGGTGCTTCAATGACACCCCGATCATTGGGCAAATTTCCATGAACAATCGCCCAATATTTGCGGAGAGACTTTTTATCCTTGAGTTCTTGGGCAAGTGCTAGATGCGCCTCATCGTTTTTAGCAATCATGAGAAGACCTGACGTATCCTTATCAATACGATGAACAATTCCTGGACGCAGAACTCCATTGATACCCGACAAGTCCTTAATGTGATACATGAGGGCATTTACTAGAGTTCCACTAGTATGACCAGCACTCGGATGCACAACCATCCCCTGAGGCTTGTTAACGACGGCCACATCCTCATCTTGGTAGATGATTTCTAGCGGAAGATTCTCAGCTACATACTCTAAAAGCTCTGGTTCTGGCACATGATAGGTTACAACATCACCCTCTTGGACTGTGTATTTAGCTTTCTTGACTTGACCATTAACCAAGACCTGTCCTGATTTGATTTGTTCATTCGCAAGACTGCGTGATAATTCTGTCAAATCCGACAAAGCCTTATCCAAACGCAGGCCACCAGTTTCAATTTTAATTTCCATTTATTTCCTCTTTTAACATTGCAATCAATAAAATAATCACTCCAACCGTCAGATAGCTATCTGCCACATTGAAAATTGCAAAATTGATAAAGTCAAGGTGAAACATATCCACAACAAAGCCCTGACTGATCCTGTCAATAAAGTTGCCAAGACCACCTGCGATAATCAAAGTCAAACCCAAGACCATCCAGAATGAGTCCTCCATATGTTTATGTAGATACCAAACGGCACCTACCACGACAAGCAGAGTAATGATAGAGAATAACAACTGCTGATCTTGTAAGATAGAAAAGGCTGCCCCTCGATTTTGCAGGTAGGTCAAGCTAACGAAATTCGGAATCCAAGAACGCACTTCACCCAGTGGAATCTGCTGGACGATATAGGATTTTACCAACTGATCAAGCCCAATCAAAAGCAGTACAATGACTGCCACTATTCCTCTTTTTTTCATGATTTCCTCTTCTGATTAAAATATTCTTGCATGACTTCTACGAAAAGATTCCCAGCTTGACTAAGCTCCACTTCTTCACGTTTAACATAGACCATGCGATTATCCAAATTATCCTTGAGACGAATGACTGTGATGCCATTGACACTGTCACTATCTAAAAATCCAGAACCTGTCGCATAAGCGTCCGTCCGCTCCAAAATACCATTCAAAGTAGCACGGTCTGTCACATTAAACATCTGTGAGCTCGCACTAGTATCAACAAAATTCTCTGAATAATAAAGGTACTCGTCTTTCTCTTGAGTAAAACGAACTGTCGGTAGGTCCGCTAAATCCTCCATGATCAATTCCTCTTTCTGAGCCAAAGGATGCCCCTCGCGGAGATAAATGTGAGTATGGAAGGGAATCAATTCAATGACCTCCAGACCTAGCTTTTCAATCCGTTGCATAATCCCCTTTTTATTTTGATTGTTGAGGTAGATAATCCCAATCTCACTATGCCCTTGAGCAACTTCATCTAAGATTTGAACAGTAGTCGATTCAAAAATACGGAAGTTCTTATAATCAGGATAGCGCTCTGAAAAGGCAGTAATAGTTGGTGGCAAGAAGTCATAGTGTTGACTAGCAATGGAAAATTCATCCTTTTCTTCCTCTGGATTGGCATACTGATTTTGAAAAATATCAAATCCTTTAACCAATTCTTGAGCTTTTTCATAGAATTCCATACCACGACGAGTCAAGAAAGTCCCTGAGCTTGTCCGACGGAAAATCTTAAAGCCCAACTCTTTTTCCAAATCACGAACCGAAATCGACAGACTCGGCTGACTAACATACATCTTCTCAGCAGCTTCACGAAAAGTACCGCTATTTGCAATAGCCACAACATAGCGTAATTGTTGAATGTTCATCTTCTACCCCCAACTTCTTTATCTTTTCATTATACCATATTTTAGAAGTTTTCCATCGAAGAAAAATAATGTCACTCATAAAATTCATCTACACTAAGAACGAAAAAATCATGGGTAGCAAAACAAAAAAAGAGGCTCTCCAAAAACTCGGAAAGCCTTATTTAATGCTATTTCTAGCTTCCTCGCCTTTACATTTCAAGGCTCAGGATAAAAAGGTTCACTGGATCTTTTTATTTAGCGATTGGATAAACAGAAACTTGTTTCTTATCGCGTCCTTTACGTTCAAAGCGTACTACGCCTTCAACTTTAGCGAACAAAGTATCGTCTCCACCACGTCCAACGTTTACACCTGGGTAGATGTGTGTACCACGTTGACGGTAAAGGATTGATCCACCTGTTACAGTTTGTCCATCAGCTGCTTTAGCTCCAAGACGTTTTGCTTGTGAATCACGTCCGTTTGATGTAGAACCTCCACCTTTTTTGTGGGCGAAAAGTTGCAAGTTGTTAAGAGTCATTTTTAACATAATGTTTTCCTCCGTGTTAGTTTTCTGTGATAACTCTGGTTTGGACGAACTCAGAAGAGTTCTCCGATAAGTTTGCCATACCTAAGAAAAATGATTCAAAGAATAACTGGGTCATTTCTCTCTGGTGTGAAGGAAGATCTTTTGGTATTTCAACCATCAGATAGCCACCTTCATTTTCATTTAATTCTAGGATTGGTTCATAGCCTGCAAATTTCTCAATAGAATTGATAAAGTTAATGGCAAGCGTAGAAACCGATGCACACACAACATCTAAGCCGTATTCGCCACTCTCGGCGTGTCCAGTAATTTCCGCACTCCTCAGCTCGCCATCTTCGGCTCTCTCAAAGACCGCTTGTATCATGTGTTCTCCTTAAAATTAAGCGTTGATTGCGTTGATGACAACTTTTGTATATGGTTGACGGTGACCTTGTTTACGGTGGCTACCTTTTTTAGGTTTGTACTTGTAAGTAACAACTTTCTTTTGTTTTCCTTGTTTTTCAACAGTTCCAACTACAGTAGCTCCAGCAACAAGTGGAGTTCCGACAACAGTGTTTTCACCACCAACAAGAACAACTTCGTTAAAAGTAACTTCTTGACCAGCTTCAACGTTCAATTTTTCAACGTAAACTGCTTGACCAACTTCAACTTTAACTTGTTTTCCGCCAGTTTTGATAATTGCGTATGTGCTCATTATGCACCTCCTATGATTTTTATGGGTTTCCCCG
>CAKQBM010000105.1 GCA_934216185.1 uncultured Streptococcus sp.
TATAAGCACGCTCTTTCATCTCACGCGCAGCCTTGTTGGTAAAGGTAATGGCCAAGATATTCCACGGATTGACCAGCTTTTCATCAATCAGATAAGCAATGCGGTGGGTCAAAACTCGGGTCTTTCCAGAACCAGCCCCTGCCATGATTAACAAGGGACCTTCTGTCGTTTGCACCGCCTCAGCCTGACGGTCATTCATTCCATTTAATAATGCGTTCATCTTCTCTTCCTTACTCTTGAAGTCAATATTTCTATTATATCAGAATTCAGGGAAAATATCTTTACCTAGACTGGTTACGTGTAGAAGGCAACTCCTTATATCTAGATAAAAAATGAGCTTGGATAGTATTTCCAAACTCATTTAATACTCAATGAAAATCGAAGTGCAAACTAGGAAGCTAGCCGCAGGTTGCTCAAAGCACTGCTTTGAGGTTGTAGATAAGACTGACGAAGTCAGTCACATATATAATCCAAGGTGAAGCTGACGTGGTTTGAAGAAATTTTCGAAGAGTATAAAGTCAATTACAATATACTAGAACAAACCTAGGACAGTTCCGTCACTTTCAACATCCATATTGAGGGCTGCTGGTCGTTTTGGAAGTCCTGGCATGGTCATAACATCACCAGTTAAGGCAACGATGAAGCCTGCACCTAATTTTGGCACCAATTCGCGAATGGTAATTTCAAAGTTTTCAGGTGCTCCAAGTGCATTTGGATTGTCTGAGAAACTATACTGAGTTTTAGCCATACAGATTGGCAATTTGTCCCATCCGTTTTGAACGATTTGAGCAATTTGTGTTTGAGCTTTCTTTTCAAAGTTCACTTTGCTACCACGGTAGATTTCAGTGACAATTTTTTCAATCTTTTCTTGAACAGAAAGGTCATTGTCATACAAACGTTTATAGTTAGCTGGGTTTTCAGCGATAGTCTTAACAACCGTTTCAGCAAGAGCTACTCCACCTTCTGCACCATCAGCCCAGACACTTGCCAACTCAACTGGTACATCGATTGAGGCACAAAGTTCTTTCAAGGCTGCAATTTCAGCTTCTGTATCAGAGACAAATTCGTTAATCGCAACAACTGCTGGAATACCGAATTTACGGATATTTTCAACGTGACGTTTCAAGTTAGCAAAACCTGCACGAACTGCTTCTACATTTTCTTCAGTCAGAGCGTCTTTAGCTACGCCACCATTCATCTTAAGGGCACGAAGGGTTGCGACAATAACTACTGCATCTGGAGAAGTTGGCAAGTTTGGTGTCTTGATATCAAGGAATTTCTCAGCACCAAGGTCCGCACCAAAACCAGCTTCAGTAACTGTGTAATCAGCCAAGTGAAGGGCTGTTGTCGTTGCCAAGACAGAGTTACATCCATGAGCGATATTGGCAAATGGACCACCGTGTACAAAGGCAGGTGTACCGTAAATTGTCTGAACCAAGTTTGGCTTAATAGCATCCTTCAAAATCAATGCTAAAGCACCCTCAACCTGCAAATCACCTACAGAAACAGGTGTACGATCATAGCGATAACCGATAACGATATTAGCCAAACGGCATTTCAAGTCCTCGATGTCCGTTGCCAAACAAAGAATTGCCATAATTTCAGAAGCAACTGTAATATCAAAACCATCCTCACGTGGGATACCATTTAAAGGGCCACCAAGCCCAACTGTAACATGACGAAGGGCGCGATCATTCAAGTCCACAACGCGTTTCCAGAGGATACGACGTTGGTCAATTCCCAACTCATTCCCTTGGTGCAAGTGGTTGTCAATCAAGGCAGAAAGAGCATTGTTGGCAGTTGTAATCGCATGCATATCCCCCGTAAAGTGGAGGTTGATGTCTTCCATTGGCAGAACTTGTGCATACCCACCGCCTGCAGCACCACCCTTAATCCCCATTACTGGACCAAGAGATGGTTCGCGGATAGCAATCATTGTTTTCTTGCCAATCTTATTCAAGGCATCCGCAAGACCAATGGTAATCGTCGATTTTCCTTCACCTGCAGGTGTTGGGTTGATGGCAGTAACCAGAATCAATTTCCCAACTGGATTGCTCTCAACTGCACGAATTTTATCAAAGCTGAGTTTAGCCTTGTATTTTCCATACAACTCTAAATCATCGTAAGAAATACCCAGTTTATCTACAACATCAACAATAGGCTTCAACTCAATACTCTGTGCGATTTCAATATCTGTTTTCATTCAAAACTCCTCTAACCTCTTATATGATAATTCATTATAACACAAAACAAGATTTTTAACATCCTTAAACTCTCTAAACGTTCGTAAATATCCCTGTTTTTAAGGTTTTTAGAGTCCTTTCTTAAATTTTATATGGCTTTATAGTTTGAAACTATAGTAAATCTTCGTTTTTACCAAAAATTTATCGCTTTCATTTTACTTACCGTTTATTTTTGTGTACAATAGTGCTATGAAAATTTTAGTTACATCGGGCGGTACCAGTGAAGCTATCGACAGCGTCCGCTCCATCACTAACCATTCTACAGGTCGCTTGGGGAAAATCATCACAGAAACCTTGCTTGCTGCTGGGCATGAAGTTTGTTTGATGACGACAAAACGAGCTCTGAAGCCAGAACCCCATCCCAACCTAAGTATTCGAGAAATTAACAATACCAAGGACCTTCTATTAGAAATGCAAGAACGTGTCAAGGACTATCAGGTCTTGATTCACTCAATGGCCGTATCTGATTACACTCCTGTTTATATGACGGGGCTGGAGGAAGTTCAGGCTAGTTCCAATCTAGAAGAATTTTTAAGCAAGCAGAATCATCAAGCTAAGATTTCTTCAACTGACGATGTTCAGGTTTTATTCTTGAAAAAAACACCCAAAATCATCTCTCTAGTCAAGGAATGGAATCCTGCTATTCATCTGATTGGTTTCAAACTGCTGGTTGATGTTACCGAAGACCATCTGGTTGACATTGCTAGAAAAAGTCTTATCAAAAACCAAGCAGACTTGATTATTGCAAATGACCTGTCTCAAATTTCAGCAGATCAGCACCGCGCGATCTTTGTTGAGAAGGATCATCTTCAAACTGTTAACACTAAAGAAGAAATTGCAAAACTCCTCCTTGAAAAAATTCAAGCCTACCATTCTTAGAAAGGAAAGTTATGGCACACATTCTCTTGGCTGTAACGGGCTCAATCGCCTCTTACAAGTCGGCAGATTTAGTCAGTTCTCTAAAAAAACAAGGCCATCAAGTCACTGTCTTAATGACTCAGGCTGCTACAGAGTTTATCCAACCTTTGACACTACAAGTACTCTCACAGAATCCTGTCCACTTGGATGTCATGAAGGAACCTTATCCCGCTCAAGTCAATCATATCGAACTGGGAAAAAAGGCGGATTTATTTATCGTGGCCCCTGCAACTGCTAACACTATTGCAAAACTAGCCTACGGCTTTGCAGACAATATGGTGACCAGTACGGCTCTAGCCCTGCCAAGTCATATTCCCAAACTCATCGCACCAGCTATGAATACAAAAATGTATGACCATCCGGCAACTCAGGCTAATCTGAAAACATTAGAAACCTACGGCTATCATCTGATTGCTCCTAAAGAATCCCTACTAGCTTGTGGCGACCATGGACGAGGAGCCTTAGCCGACCTCACAATTATTTTAGAAAGAATAAAGGAAACTCTCGATGAAAAAACGCTCTAATATTGCGCCCATTGCTATCTTCTTTGCAACCATGCTTGTGATTCATTTTCTAAGCTCACTTATCTTTAACCTTTTTCCATTTCCAATCAAACCGACCATCGTTCATATTCCTGTCATTATTGCCAGCATTATCTACGGTCCACGAGTTGGGGTTACACTTGGATTTTTGATGGGGCTACTTAGCTTGACGGTTAACACAATTACGATTCTGCCGACAAGCTACCTCTTCTCGCCATTTGTACCAAACGGAAATATCTACTCAGCTATCATTGCCATTGTCCCACGTATTTTGATTGGTTTGACTCCTTATCTAGTCTATAAACTGATGAAAAACAAGACTGGTCTGATTCTAGCTGGTGCCCTTGGTTCACTAACCAACACAGTCTTTGTACTTGGTGGAATTTTCTACCTTTTTGGAAATGTTTTTGATGGTAATATCCAAAAACTCCTAGCAACAGTTATCTCAACAAACTCGATTGCTGAATTAGTCATTTCCGCGGTTCTAACCTTGGCCATTGTTCCAAGACTGCAAACTTTGAAGAAATAAAAACAATCTCCGCTTTCATACTTGAAGGTGGAGATTTTGTTTGATGTAGTTTGTTTTTTAGTGAAATTTTTACCAGCTTTCAACTTAAAAATGACCTATAAACCCAAGTAAATCCTTGCTTTATTGTCTACTTTATTGTACTATACTAGTGTATATACAGATAAAAAGGAGATTCTTATGAATACACGGAAAAAGACACAATTTATGACAATGACAGCCCTCTTAACTGTATTGCAATTTTGATTCCAATTGTTATGCCTTTCAAGATTGTCATTCCACCTGCTTCTTACACTTTGGGGAGCCACATCGCTATTTTTATTGCCATGTTCTTGTCGCCCTTGATGGCAGTTTTTGTCATCCTAGCCTCAAGTTTTGGATTTTTGATGGCTGGCTATCCTATGGTTATCGTATTTCGAGCTTTTTCACATATCTTTTTCGGGACTTTGGGAGCTCTTTACCTACAAAAATTCCCCGATACCCTAGATAAACCAAAATCTTCTTGGATATTCAACTTTGTTTTGGCTGTCGTTCATGCCCTTGCTGAAGTATTGGCCTGTGTCCTTTTTTACGCAACTTCCGGTACCAATGTAGAAAATATGTTTTATGTTCTATTTGTGCTAGTTGGATTTGGCACAATTATCCATAGTATGGTAGACTATACATTAGCACTAGCTGTCTATAAAGTGCTTCGAAAACGCCGTTAAAAGGAAAAACTATGACAAAAGATCGCAAACAAGCCCTGCTCAAACTCTTGAAAGAAGCTCCTAAAGCTCTAAATGGTCAAAGTTTGGCTGAACATTTTCATGTCACACGTCAGGTCATTGTACAGGACATTGCAATTTTGAGAGCCGATGGCGCTCCTATCCTATCCACCAATCGTGGCTACATCTATAAGCAAATTGATACTAACCCTTATGTCCACAAACTTTTCAAAGTCAAACATGAAGTTGAAGAAATCGGGCAAGAACTCCTTGCTATCGTAGATAATGGTGGTCGCGTTCAAAATATCTTGATTGATCATCCCGTTTATGGAGAGATTGAAACCTTACTAAAACTGACCTGTCGCCGCGACGTGCAACATTTTCTAGAACAAGTTGAACGTTCTGACTTTAAGCCAATTTCTGAGTTAACAGATGGTATTCATTATCACCTAGTTGAAGCAGAGACGCAACAAGACCTCCACTATATCGAGGAGGCCTTGGATCAGCTAGGTTATTTAGTAAAAGACTAGAAAATTTTCTTCTCCCAATCGTCCTCTGTACGGCGAGGGTAGAAAAATTCATATTTGTCCAGAGCTTCCATCATCTCCATCAAGGGTAACATATCATAGGCCAGATCCAAGTTTGGAATCTGGTCTTTTTGCATCCAAGAAACTTCTCCTTCATCGAATAATTGGAGACTTCCAGTAAACTCGGTCGCTTTATAGCAAAAGACAATGTAGCGCCCACCTGTATCTAGTGGCTAATTTTTAACGCCTACCAGTTGCGGATTTTGGATCGTCAATCCTGTTTCTTCATAGATTTCACGAATAACAGACTCTGCGAAAGCCTCGCCATGCCTGTGCCCTTCTTTGATCTAATATAATGCTCCTTGTTTAAAATCTGTACTATATGCCATAGCTTTATCATAGCATGATTTTTCAAACCAATCAACTATAAAGTATTATCGTAACTGCCCAATAACGAAGCATATTGAAAAAAATCTCCAGATTAGAGAACTCGCTGATAGTTCCTAATCTGGAGATTAAATGAGATTTTCTACTTATGCTTCCTCTTCATCATCTTTCTTCTTAGCAAATAGTAAACCAAATGCTCCAAGAAGGGAAAGAATTCCTAGTGCACCTGCAGCACGATCTTCTTTGGTACCAGTATTTGGTAATGTGGCATGACTTTCAGAATCATTTTGTTTCAGTACATTATTCTCTGATGAAACTGGTTGAGAATTTGAAGTGACTACTTCAGACTCACGTGTTGTATCATCAGATGGCACTGCTGTTGCCTTAGTTTCTGTGTCTCCTGTGCTTGTTGCTGTTCGGAGCGCGTCTTTATTTGTTGCGACACCTCCTAATGCA
>CAKQBM010000106.1 GCA_934216185.1 uncultured Streptococcus sp.
GCTGCTAAGAAAGACAATCCAGATCGCCAAGTATGGAACATCATGGGTGACGGTGCATTCAACATGTGCTACCCAGATGTTATCACAAACGTTCAATACGACCTTCCAGTTATCAACGTTGTCTTCTCAAATGATAAATATGCCTTCATCAAGGACAAATACGAAGACACAAACAAACACTTGTTTGGTTGTGACTTCACAAACGCTGACTACGCTAAAATTGCTGAAGCTCAAGGAGCTGTTGGATTTACAGTAAACCGTATCGAAGATATCGACGCAGTTGTTGCAGAAGCTGTTAAACTCAACAAAGAAGGTAAAACTGTTGTTATCGATGCTCGCATCACTCCACACCGTCCACTTCCAGTAGAAGTACTTGAATTGGATCCAAAACTTCACTCAGAAGAAGCAATCAAAGCCTTCAAGGAAAAATACGAAGCAGAAGAACTCGTACCATTCCGTCTCTTCTTGGAAGAAGAAGGGTTGCAATCACGCGCAATTAAATAATTTCTCTCGTCGAAAATCAAAGATAAATTTATAGACTTCTTTATTAGCTTACTGCCGACGATTCCATCATTGAAACCATAAATTTCAATGATGGAATCTAGTGTGGAGCCTAGAAAAAGTCCCAAAGGATTTTTCGTAGTTTGATGAGCAAAGATTTGCCATCAAACTTGGTTTCACCTTGTTTATTCTTTGATTTTCATAGAGAGAAACTTGAAAAGATCGGAGCAATCCGGTCTTTTTATGGAGGATAGTAAATGGATTTAAATCAATTAGATATTATCGTTTCAGATGTTCCCCAAGTCTGTGCTGACTTGGAGCGTATTTTGGATAAAAAGTCCGATTATGTTGATGACAGTTTTGCTCAGTTTACGATTGGCAGTCACTGTCTGATGTTGTCTCAAAATCATTTGATTCCTTTGGAAGAGTTTCAGTCAGGAATCATTCTTCATATCGAGGTTGAGGATCTAAATCAGAATTACCAACGTTTAAAAGAGATTGATATCGATATTTTACACGGTCCTTGTGAAACGGATTGGGGAACAGAGTCCTTATTAGTTAAAGGCCCTGCTGGTCTAGTGCTTGATTTTTATCGTATGAAATAAGGCGCTTAGTCATTTGATGATAACCTTAACTATTCTTAAAACAGAATGTGAGAATATGAACTATTGAAAGATCGGAGCAATCCGGTCTTTTTAATATAAAGCAATTGCATATGAATAGTTGACAGCGTTTTTCTAAAATCTTATAATAAAAACATAACAGTATAAAACAAGATTCATATGAAAGGATGCTTTCTGTCTGTTAGAGAAGATTGTAAAACATGTCCCTTTGTTTTGGTTTGTAAATCAGGATTTTGTCCAATGGCCAAGCATATTACAAAATTAAGCTCTTCTGTGATTTGTAAGAATATGCAAGAGAAAATTCGTAAAAATCTAGCACTTTATGCTATTTTGGTTGCTATGAAGATATTTTAGATGTGGACTAGAGAGGGGTAAGTAAAAATGTCTATTAAGAAAAACAAAAAGGTTGTAAAAAACCTGAAGTTGCAAGCAATAATTGTAATATTTGTAAAATTTATATAATAAAAATGGAGAGGAGTGCTAGCATCTCTCTTTTTCTAGGAGGGCATTATGAATAAAATATTTCACTATCTGGATAAGAAAACGAAGTTTTATACTATTATCGGTGCACTGGCAAATGGAGGTTTGGCTCTTGCTCAACCCTTAGTCGTATCACAAGCCTTGTCCTTAAATCAAGGAGAGCTGACTTATTCTAAAATCATACAGTTTGCTATTTTTGGCTTTACAGTATACTTCGTCTTGTATAGCTTAATGCTCTTTTGTAATCATACACATAATGTTTTTAGACGCGAAATTCAAATGAATATGAGGGCAGATTTATTTGACAAGCTGATGATAAATAAAGATTTTAACGAAGATGAAAAAATCACCATGCTCACACAAGATATGGAGTATTTGGGGGATAATTACTTAGAAAAATACGTTAATATCATTTGCTGGAGCTTTGTAGCATTACTAACAGCGATTTATATTATTTCGCAAAATTTGTTGTTAGGTAATATTTTTGTCTTTTTCACTATTTTACGTCCTATTCCTCAGTTCTTGATGAATAAAAGACTCAAACATACTGGTGATGACATGGCTCAAGGCAGAGTAGAAGTGCATAATCAAGTATCTGATAGTATCCGAGGAGCACATACTCTACTTATGAACCAAGCAATTTCTGAAAATCAGAACAGATTTTGGAAGATTAATAGACATTATCAACTAGCCATTCAAAAATTTTGCTTTACCCATAATATAATTTTCTTTTGCAACGGTTTCATGGTCTTTTTAAGTCAAGTTTTACCACTTGTTTTAGGTTTTTACTTTGCTATGGCTGGGCAGAAAGTGTCAGTGGCAAGTCTTGTTGCCATGTACATCGCAGCAGGTCAGTTAGTGAGCCCTATTCAGACTATTATGTATGATGCTGTAGATATACAAGGGGCAAAAACGACAGCAGATAAGATTTTTGGAGTATTAGAAATGGGAGATGTAAAACAGATAGATAAAAAAGATGCGCAAGAATTGAATGCTCTGCACATTAAAAATTTAAGTAAATCCTATGGTGACAGACGACTTTTTACTCATCTAAATTTGGATGTTCAAGCAGGTCAGAAAGTTTTAATCAAAGGACCGAGTGGTTGTGGTAAGTCAACCTTGTTTCGACTCATGACTGGAGAAGAAATAGCAGATGAGGGAGAAATTATAGGCGTTACAACTGTTAATGAATGGACATCAAGTTTTATATCCAGTATAGGAATTATTAGCCAACATCCATTTCTCTTTAACGATACAGTGCGTTATAATTTGACCTTAGGACAAGAATTTTCTGAGAAAGAGTTGCTTGCTGTTTTGAAACAAGTCAAACTAGATTTTGAATTGACGGGTGGGATGGATTTTATTATCAAAAATAACGGGGAGAATATTTCTGGGGGACAAAGAGTAAGGATTGAATTGGCACGTTTTCTTCTTCGTAAAAAAAATCTGTTATTGGCTGATGAAGTGACCGCAGCCCTAGACAAAGAAAACGCTTTCATGGTACATGAACTACTATTTTCTCTTCCTGTTATGATGTTAGAAATTGCCCATCATATTGATGATGAAAGTAGATATCAACAAGTTGTAGATTTAGGAAAATATTAATTCTGCCTTAAAAGTCAGTTTTATCAGAAAATAAAGTAAATATTTCAGCAATAAAACACCTAGTATCAAGATTTTTCAATACATAATCATATGCGTTTTCTGATTATATATACTTTTTCCAACTTCACTCTTCTTTCTTATCACAAGATTGTAATAGTGTACATTTTTATAACAAAATTATCAAACTCTTGCTTGTTTTTGCATCATATTATAAAATAAAAAGCATAAAAGAATAAAAGAGGTTTTGAAAATATCCGAAAAACAAATGAAAGTTTTAGGTTGGGTAGCGACCTTCATGTCTGTTATGATGTATGTGTCTTACTTCCCACAAATTGTGAATAATCTTGCCGGTCAAAAAGGTAATTTTATCCAGCCCTTGGTTGCATCTATTAACTGTTATCTGTGGGCTTATTACGGTCTTTTCAAGAAAGAAAGAGATATTCCCCTTGCTGCTGCCAATGCACCTGGTATTGTCTTTGGTCTAGTAACGGCTATCACAGCTTTGCTAGAAAAGAAGACTGGTTTCAGTCTTTTTTTCTAGCAAAGTACAATCTTAAGAAAAAAATTCAAGGCGAGTTGAGGGTAACAGCCCCTAAACAGCTTACTCTATGAGAGCTATTTTATGGGATTCTATAGAATATACTCGTTAATCGTTACTATTTTTATAAAATCTTCTCTCTACTTTATATAATAGGAAAAAGAGTTCAATTAGACCTGGCTTTTTGCTATAATGAGGGGAGAAAAATCAGACAGGAGATCAAGATGTCAGAACCATTATTTTTACAATCAGTTATGCAAGAAAAAATCTGGGGGGGAACCAAGCTACGTGATGAGTTTGGCTACGACATCCCTAGTGAAAAAATCGGGGAATACTGGGCCATCTCAGCTCATCCAAATGGTGTCTCTAAAGTTGCCAATGGTCGCTACGAAGGGACAGATCTTGCTACTTTGTATGCGGAGCACCGTGAATTGTTTGGAAATCGTCCTGAGCCTGTATTTCCGCTTTTGACTAAGATTCTGGATGCTAACGACTGGCTCAGCGTTCAAGTTCACCCAGACGATGCTTATGGACTAGAGCATGAAGGCGAACTCGGAAAAACAGAATGCTGGTATATCATTGCAGCGGCTGAAGGTTCTGAGATTATCTACGGCCACAATGCCAAGTCAAAAGAAGAACTCCGCCAGCAAATCGAAGACAAGAACTGGGATGCATTGTTGACAAAAGTTCCTGTAAAGGCTGGAGATTTCTTCTACGTACCAAGTGGCACCATGCACGCTATCGGTGCAGGTATCTTGATTCTTGAAACCCAGCAGTCTAGCGATACCACTTACCGTGTCTATGACTTTGACCGCAAGGATGATAATGGTAACTTGCGTGAACTTCACCTTGAAAAATCTATTGATGTCTTGAACATTGGTGAACCTGCCAATAGCCGTCCTGTAACTGTTAAAGCAGATGCTTTGCGCTCCACTCTCCTTGTATCCAATGATTTCTTTGCAGTTTACAAGTGGGAAATTACTGGAAAAGTTGACTTCAAAAAGACAGCTGACTACAGCTTATTCAGCGTCTTAGCTGGTCAAGGTCAGCTAACTGTTGACGGAAAAAACTATCCAATTCAAAAAGGCAGCCACTTTATCCTACCAAGTGATGTTGAAGCTTGGACTCTGGAAGGGCAAGGTTTGGAATTGATTGTTAGCCATCCATAAAAAAGAAAGGGCCTGAGTTCACTACTCAAGTCCTTTTTGATTACATAAATTGGGCAATGAAGACCACAATGATGATGATTGGAATAATAAAACGAAGAAGGAAGAGCCAAACTTGGAAAAGTCCCTGTTTCCAAGCTCTTTCATCAAGGTGTAGTTCCTCCATGGCAAGAGCCTTCTTAAAGATATAGCCTGTAAAAAGTGAAAGGCAGAGAGCTCCAAATGGCATGAGGAGATTGGAAACCAAGAAGTCCATAGCATCAAAGAAAGTTTTTCCAAAGATGTGAACATCTGCCATAACACCGTAAGAAAGGGCTGAAGGAATGCCAAAGACAAAGGTCAAAATTCCTAAAATCACACTCCATTTAGCACGCTTGCTGTTGTCCTGATTGGTGATATTGCCCACATTGATTTCCAGCATCACGACAGAAGAAGTGACCGTCGCAAAGAGGAAGAGCAGGAGGAAGAGGATGTAGAAAATGGTTCCAAAAGGCATCTTGTCAAAGAGTTGAGGCAAGACGATAAAGAGTAAGCTAGGTCCCCCTTCAGACTGGATATTGAAAGCTGACATAGCTGGGAAAATGGCTAGCCCTGCCATGATGGATACCGAGATATTCATGGCTACAATGGAAATCCCTGATTGGACTAGATTGGTTTTCTTATCCAAGTAAGAAGCATAGGTCAGCATGGCTGTAACCCCTAGTGAGAGGGCAAAGAAAGATTGTCCCAGAGCATAGAGGAGACCAGCACTGGTCAGTTTTGAAAAGTCTGGTTTGAGGAAGTAGAGAACGCCTTCCATGGCATTTGGCAAACTGAGAGAGCGCCCGATGATGACAACAAAGATGATAAAGAGCAGGGGCATCATAACCTTAGATGCTCTTTCAATCCCTTTCTGAACACCACGTGATACAATAAAGATATTCAACAGGATAAAGGCAGCTTGTGCGCCTAGGGCAATGGCTGGGTTTGAAATGATTGAAGTAAATAATTGAGCGTAATCATTAGTTGCACCAAGCTGGAACAATTTTCCAAACTCAATACCCAGATAAACTAGAATCCATCCTCCAATAACACTGTAGAAAGATAAGAGGATAAAAAGGGCAAAGGCACCAATCCAACCGATAAAGTTGTACTTACTATTGTTACCAAGTTTTCCAAAGGTTTTGATTGCTGAAACGCCAGCACTATGGCCGAGAGCAAACTCAGCTAGCAGGAGAGGGAAACTGATTAAAATAGTGGAGATGAGAAAGATTAGTAAAAAGCCTCCTCCACCGTTAGCAGCAGTCATGTAGGGGAATTTCCAAACGGCACCAAGCCCAATGGCTGAACCAGCAGATGCTAGGAT
>CAKQBM010000107.1 GCA_934216185.1 uncultured Streptococcus sp.
TGGTCACGAGCTGCTTGGACAAATTTTTCTGCTGAAACGATTGCCATTTTATCAGGCCTCCTGTATATTTTTATGGGTCATCCCATTTACATTGTTCATTTTATCACTTTTTGACAAAAAAATCTAGTTTTTCCCGCAGTTTCGATTGAATTTCTTCTAGCTTCATCTATGTAAACCCTTTCTCACCCTAGTCTTGGGCGACTTTTGGAAAAGCTATGAAGAAGGTCAAACGATTCTCCTTCATCTCGAAACGATAGGGTAATTTTTCATGTTCTAATAGACTTTTGACCACAAAGAGCCCCATCCCCAAACCCTTGGCCTTGCGACTAGCATTATCAGAAAAAGGCTGGACCAGTTTTTCTTGTTCCTCTGAGCTACAGCTATTTTCGATAAAAAGTTCCCCTTCTCTTTCTCCAATGCGAACTAAGCTACCTGGAACAGAGTGCTTGATAGCATTGCTGATGAGATTAGACAGAATCAACTTCATAACTGATGGATTTAGATAAGCCTGCTGATGGATCAAACTATTGTCTATCTGGAGCCCTCTTTCCTTGGCGATCAAGTCATAATCCTTGACTTTAGTTTGCGTCATCTGGTGTAGATCAATTTCTTCCCTATCATCTCTTAATTCCTGCACAGACGAGAGAGAAAGTATCTGGAGAACGTGGTGATTGAGTTCATCCACAATCCCCAAGGAAACTCCTAGATAGTGGTCTCTATCCTTATAACGACCGATATTCTCTTTCATATTTTCGATTAGGATTTTCAAACTAGCCAGCGGTGTTTTCAATTCATGAGAAGCCCCTCGTAGGAATTCAACCTTCATCTTTTCCAGCTGGAGAATAGCTTCATTCTTGTCATGCAAGTCCGCAATGACAGTTAAGAGATGCTGGTAGAGGCTATTGATTTGTTCCTTGAGATCACCAATCTCATCCTTGGAATCCACGCGCAAACGCACTTGGGCATCCAGTTCCATCATTCTACGAGTCACCCGCTTGATTTCCAAGATCGGGGCAACAATGGTTCGAGCATAGATGTAGGCCACCAAAAGGGAAATCAGAAAGGATGCCAGCAAGGTATAGCTTTTTTCGCAGTTCCTTGATATAAACATCAATGACACGGTCAAAGGGAACCTCATCTGTCGCTTCCCAGACCGCATCGATTATCTGAGAACGGGTCAAGACACGTCCTTCATTTTTCACCAGATAGTCCAGAATTTCCAACTCTTTAGCATTGATGGCCACTTCTTGACCTGCTAGGCTGGAACTGTAGCTCTCAAAATCCACCCTGACATCTTTATAGGAGAAAATTCGTCCCGTATCATAATAGCGCTTGAAAATCGCATCTACCCTCACTTTTAAGAGGGAGAGGGAGAAGGGCTTTCCCAGATAGCCATCTGCTAGCGAAGCAAAGGCACTCATCTTGTATTTCTCATCCTGAAAAGCGGTCAACATCAGGACAGGAACCTGACTGGTTTTACGAATCTCAGCTAAAACTTCTAGACCATTGAGCTTGGGCATCTGGATATCCAGTAAAATCAAGGCTCCCTCATAGCTGGAAAATTGCTCCAGAGCTTCTTGTCCATCCGACGCCTCAATGGTTTCATAACCACAATCCGTCAAATAGTCACTGATTCCCTCACGGATCATCTCTTCATCTTCTACAATTAAAATTTTCATACTTTAACTGCTCTCTATTTTTTATTTTTCTTAGAATAAGTACCTACTCTATTTTTATTATAGCCTCTTACTGGCCTTTTGTCTGTAAGCAACTGACCACTAGATATAGTAAATTGAAACTAGAATAGTACACCTAGACTTCTAAAATATTTCTAGAAATTGATTTGACTGTCCTGATTGATTTGTCCTTTTTCTATTTCATTTCACTATAAAACAAAGAGAGCCTATCGCTCTCTCTGCTTGCATTTCACTCTCTATAGAATGAAAATTATTTAGCTGCTTTTGAAAATGTTACAACGTAATTATAATCTTTCCCATTAGATTGATATACATAGTCCTCTTTGAAAGAATAGCCGCGTTTGCTCAACTCTTCTTTCTTAGCTTCAACTTGGCTCTTGACAGCTGCTTTAACCTGTTCATTTGATAAACCTTCCGCAAGTTCAAGAGAAGTTCCATTGATATCTCCTAGGAAACCTGCAATATCTTTCATTTGATCAAAGTTATAAAAAACATTTACTTTGACCTTTTGAGGAGCTGGCTGTTCTAGACTTCTACGATTTCTGCTAGCGCGTGCTTGAACTGCTGGAGCCATTCTGAACCCTGAAGTTCCTGTAGCCTCCTTAGTGAATGTGACAACGTAGTTATAATTTTTCACAGTAGTATCTTGTTCAAAAATAATGTCATTTTTCACATGATACCCTCTAGCAGCTAGGCCTTTTATCTTGGCTTGAATTTTTTCTTTTACTAGCTCTTTTGCCTGTGCTTCACTCGTTCCAGCAGGAATTGTGACAGTGTTATTTTCTCCAGGGTCAGATAGGAAACCATGAATATCTGGCATTTCAGCGAAGTTATAGCTAATATTTACAGTCCCATCTGGTTCTGATGTTGAACGTGCCACTCTTCTTGCTCTTGCTTGAACTGATGGAGCATTTCTAAAACTTGAAGTCCCTTCTGAAGTTGAAGAAGGCTGTGTTGAGCTTTCTGATGGAGATGCTACTGCTGATCTGGAAGTCCCACTTGCACCATGACCAATCGCTGTGCTTCCATTGTCAATAGTAGTTCCCCCAGGGCCATTATTGGTCAAGCCTTCTCTACCATAATTCGGACTTGAAACTTCTTCACCTGGAACATCCAATGCATTAATTTCATTTTGATATTTTTCTGTAATAGTAGCTACTTCTTCATCGTCTTTTGCTTGGTTAATTTCTTCTATCGCTTTATCTTGTAACGCCTTTAATGCTTCTTTTAATCTTGCCTTTTCATCTGCATCAGGAACTTTTTCAATCGCATCTGCTTTTATTTTAACAACTTCACCAATATTGTCATCTATACTCTCCTTTTTAGCTGACTTCAAGGCTTCTTCCTTCTTAAGTTTTTCTTCTGATTTTGGCTCTGGAGTTGATGCTTCTAGAGTCGGAGTTGATGTTGCTGAATTCCCTGAATCATTTGTAGCATCTGCAGATGGAGTATTGGAAGGTTCTGCAATTGTTTCAGAGTTACCTGTTTCTACAGCTGGCTGTGTAGTAGAATTGGACTCGCCTGATGCGACCGGTGACGAAGTTGAATCACTTGGTTTTGGAGCTGTTGAGTTACCTGTAGGAGTTGTAGATGGCGCTCCTGACTCGTCTGAATGATTACCTGTTGATGGAGATTCAACTGAAGAAGCTGATTCATCGTTTTTAGGTGCTGGAGACACTGATTCTTCTACTTTTGGTGCTGGTGTCGCTGGCTCCTCCACTTTTGGTGCTGGTGCCGCTGGTTCCTCCACTTTTGGTGCTGGTGCCGCTGGCTCCTCCACTTTTGGTGCTGGTGCCGCTGGTTCCTCCACTTTTGGTGCTGGTGCCGCTGATTCTTCTGATTTTGGCGCTGGTGTCGCTGGCTCGTCTACTTTTGGTGCTGGTGTCGTTGGCTCGTCTGCTTTCGACGCTGGTGCCACTAGCTCGTCTACTTTTGGTGCTGGTGTCGCTGGCTCGTCTGATTTTGGTGCTGGAGATGCTGGCTCTTCCACTTTTGGTGCTGGAGCCACTGGCTTCTCTGCTTTTGGTACTGATACTGATGGCGCTGGCATCTCTGAACTTGGATTTGAAACTACAGGTTGATTTGTAGTTCCTGTATCTGAAGGGGAATTGTCTGTTACTGGAGTTGAGGCTCCTGAATGACCCTCACTTCTTACACCTGATGATGGATTTGAAGTTTCGGCTTTTGTTTCGGCTTTTGGTGCAACTGTGACTGAGGTTTCTGATTTCGGTGCTGATACTGCTGGTGTTTCCACAGCTACTGGTGTCGTTTGTTTAACGGTAGTCCTTTGCTCCCCAGTTACAGTATCTGTCTTTGTTTCAACTTCATAACTTTGACGACTACCAGAATTATCAATCGACACTCGCTGTCTTTTGACTTCTGTATTTCCATCTTTTAGAAAAGCTTCTTCGCTAAAATACAATTTATTATTAGCAAAAATCAAATCTCTATTTGCAATACGATTTATCTCAACCAAGCCATCAACAGATAGCCCTGTTGCTCCACTAATAGCACTCAGTGTATCTCCCCACTTAATTGTGTAGTGTGATAAATTGTCTATATTTTGAATATCAGCTTTCACTTCTGCAACTGTTCTGGCTACCCAAACACCATCTTGTTCATTAGCTGATACAGTTGGAGCTAAAAAGCCCAGTCCCAATAAAATCACACCTGTCGCAACAATTGCACCGGTTCTCAATTTTCTAAAGCCACGGAGGGATAAAGTCCCTCTAACATTTGTTTGTCTCATTGTTTTCCTCACTATTTTATATTTTTAAAAGGTAAACTCAGCCACAGCAAGCTCGTTTACCTTTTCAATCTGGATAGGTATCTACAAGTTTTCTATTTATTTAAAAACAAATCATGGATAATTTTTAATGCATATTTGAATATAGAAATTGTAAATTTTCCTTACACCGAACTCCACGATTTCAGTATATCACATCCTCCAGAGAAAGTACAAAGAAAGCGATTGAAAGCAATGATTTTCACCACTGCTTTCGACTCTATTTTGTATTGTTAAATATCCATTCTCTATCCACCATTCTGGAATAGAAAAACAAGATACAATCTTTATTCCAGACTAATTTTTTCAAACTTATTCGCTATCCAGCAAAAGCTCTTTTGGTTGTTTTCTAAGGAGATTGCTTGAAGCAAGCGCCATAACGAGAACCACTAAAACCAAGGCAATGACAAAGACGATGATAAAGTCTGATGTCTGAATGGAAATGTCTAGTCTCGACAAAGTCTTGCTAAAGCCATCTGCTTCTGCACCACCACCAAGGTTAGAAGCTTGAGCAGCCTTGCTAGCTTGCTTGTCTTTTAGTTTTGCAATCGTCTCGAGCTCAGGAGAAACATTTTCCAGTCCCTTAATCTTGCTTACAGATACTAGGTCCGACAGCTTGAAAGTATGACCATTTTCTATCTTCTTAATAGAAAAAGATGTGTTGAGTGATTTGTAAAGATTGGTTTCAACTGTCTTGTTGGATCTCATCAGAGTCAAACAGGCTGAAATTCCGGCCAATAGGACCAATAAAATCAGAAATAAAATAAAACTTCTCAGTCGTTTTCTGCTGACATAAGCCCAAGCTCTTTGGATTGGATTCATTTGTCACCTCCATATTTGTAAGACTATTATATAGTAGATTGAAATAAGATATGAACAAATCGATTAGGAAAATCAAATTAATTCCTAGAAATGTTTTAATAGCCATGGCGTACTATTCTAGTTTCAATATACTATAAAACCAAAATATGAAATGTTTATGAAATACGAAAAAAGAACTAGAATTCTCACAAATGAGTGATTTTTCTAGTTCTTTTTGATTTATAAAGACTTCATGTAGGGAAAGCTACCAATGATCAGATGAGATCATCTATTTATGCTTCCTCTTCATCGTCTTTTTTCTTTTTGGCAAATAGCAAACCAAATGCACCAAGAAGAGAGAGAAGTCCTAATGCACCGTTAGCACGGTCTTCTTGTGTACCAGTATTTGGCAATACTGCTTGCGGTTGAGAAACTGATGGATCAGTTTCTGACACTTTATTCGGCAATTGAGCAGGTACTTCAACTGTTTGACTTGGTTGTTCAGCCTGTTGAGTAGCTGGCACCTCAGCAGGGGTAGCAGTATCTGGTCTACGATTTGTATCGGCAGATGGCGTAGCTGGTCTTTGTTGACCGTCTCCTGTTGGTTTCACTGGTTCGAAGTCTTGGTTCACTAGCTCTGTTCCTGGAATTGTGTGGCTGATTCCTGTTGTTGGATCTGTCACTGTTGCTGTTCCGTCGTCTCCTACTGTTACTTCCTTACCTGGGTTCTTAGC
>CAKQBM010000108.1 GCA_934216185.1 uncultured Streptococcus sp.
TCGAATCTAGTCTGAACTCTTTGGCAAAAATTGAGACTAAATTGGATAGTTTGACAAATCAAGCTTCGGAAATGGTTACTACAGTTGGAAAAGCTGCTGTAGTTGAATCAGCGGCAACTGGTGTCAACAAAAAGGCTGAAGAAGACCGTAAACGTCTTTCTAAAATTTCAGCCTCTATGGGTGAATACCTAGCTAAGTCTGTTGGTCTGCCAAATACAGAGTCAGCCGTTGCTAAGGTCAATGCAGCTGTAACAGCTATCGAAGAAGCACTGAAAACTCCAAATGCTGACTTGACAGATGTTATCAAGCAAGCAAAAGCTGCAGAAGCTTCTATTGCCAATGCAGTTCTCCGTGCAAGCAATGGTAAACGTAGTGTTTTAAATGGTAAGCAGATGGAGAGAGGATCACAACCTCGTGCCATTAATACACAGGTTGGTGCACGTGCGGTAGGATCGGCTAACGAGGATCGTCCAAATGGCGAAAACTTAAAATCTTACGTATCTGGTTATAATGGTTCTGCAGAATCTTATTTGAGAGATCACGTGGCTGTTGCATCGGAGCCTGTATATGATGCAAATGGTAAAGTAACCTCTATCATTTGGACACTGATTGCCAATCCGCTTGCTAATCGTGGTTATACTAATGTGATTAAGTGGATGCAGGTTCCAGACCAGGTGGAGATGCCTGATACTATTACCACGTCAGGTTATAAAAATCAAATAACAAGTACAACAGTAAAACCAAATCTGAATTTCGCTAACCTTCCTGTTGATACGACCAATCCGCTTAGCTTGCCAGATAAATTTGGTGAGACTGTTGCAGGTGGTAGTGATGGATTTGCTAAACAGGGGTCAGAAACATACGATAGAAATCAGTTTACAGGTGGTAAAGGCCTTGTTTCTCTTTACCATCCAGATGAATCTAAAAACTTGCTAAAAGCTTTATCTGATAATAATGACCAGTATAAACGCCCTATATGGAACCAAATTTCTCCAGCAATCGTTCCGCGTATTTCAGACCCACGTGTTATTTGGCAAACGGTTAATATCGGTGGAACACAAAGTGAAGTAAACGTAACACGCTTTGAAACAAGAGTAAAACCAGGTGTCACTGGTGAGCAAATAAAAAATATGAAACTGTTATTTGGTTTAGGTTCACCAGGTACGACCTTTGCAACGGTGGGGCTCCACACCAATCCTCTCGGGATGAGTTACGAACAAGCTTATCCACTAGCCGCAGCACAAGGTGGCAAGTATTTTGTTAACCAGGTCGAAGCTCCGTATATTACCAATAACTATAATGATGCAGGATTGAAATGGTGGTATGATGGCTCTACGTCAAATGCCTTTACGGATCCGAACCAATATTTAGTAAGAAAAGGTACTAATGATTATGGTGGTGATAAGTTACCTAGTAACTCACGAATAGAGTGGAGAGATTCTAACGGTCAAACAATCGAGAAGAAGAATGTTGGACGCACTCCAGGGGTCTTTAACAATAAGATACATGTAACCTTCCCAGATAATACAACAAAAGATGTAGATACTCAGTTTATCGTTAAGCCTTACGCGCCAAAAATTACGAGTAAATTTGTAGAAGGTAAAGATCGTCAAGATATTCAGGTTGAAAAAGCAGCCCCAGGTAAGAAAGTAGCTCTTTACCAAAATGGAGTGAAAATACTAGAGGAAACAGCAGATAATAATGGACGTGTAACCTTTAGAAATGTTAATCTACAAAACAATGCAGACTACAAGACTCAAACGGTAGTTGATGGACAGCCGCAATATACAGATAGAAGAGGAGCCTCTAAGACGTCTGTTGAATCTGATTTTAGTAATGTGATTCGAGCTGTCAATATTGACTCAACTGGACCAGTTATTACAGCAGGGGACAACGGACGAATCAATTTAACTGTTGGACAACCAGCTAATGTTCGCTTGTCAGCTTCTGATGTAACGACTGGTAATTCAGGTATGAAGACCATTACTTACGATGCAAGTAGGTCTACAGGAACCAACCTTGATAATTCGACTACAAACTTTAACAATGTTTTGACAGCAAGCCCAGCTGTTAGAAACAATGACGGTTCTATGTCAACTACTTTGACAGGTACTCCTTCTAAAATTGGTCTTTATGAGAATGTTAAGGTGACGGCTACAGACGCGGTTGGAAATCCAAGTGAGAAAACTGTTACAGTTGCCGTTAAACCAGCTTCTCCAACAATTGAAACAGATCTTGACAATAGAGTGGGACAAAATGTACAAGTTGTTGTTAATGTAGGTTCAAACATTCCGAACGGTTCAACGGTTACCCTTCAGGGGCCAAACAATACAAGCCACACAGGTAGAGTTTCAAATGGGAAAGCAACGGTTACTGTTCCAAATGTACAGGCTGGTTCATATGTAGCCAAGACAACGGTAACCTTACCAAATAACAAGGGAAATTTGGAGTCAGAATTTGGTGCTCCTGCAGTCTCAACTCGTGATGCTATTGCTCCTGTTATTAAGGGAGTTCCAAGTAATAAAACAATTGAAATTGTTTCAGGTGATTCTGTCGATGTGCCTCTAACCGTTTCAGACAATGAGACAGGTAATTCGGGTATTAAATCTTTCAGGGGAGCGCTCATGGCAAACAGCTCTCCGATAACTGATCCTAGTGTTGGTTCGCTTTCGCTAACTAATACTGCAAATGCTGATAAGACAATTTCGAGTCGAGTTCGAGGAACTATTAATAAAGTTGGACTATTTCAATACTTCCTTTCTGCAGTAGATGGGTCAGACAATCCTGGTCTAGAAACTTTGCAAGTGAAAGTTCTTCCTAGTCGACCAACTGTAAGTAAAAATCTAACCGAAGAAGGTGGTATGCCATCGAATATCACGGTAACAGATATTGATCCGCAGGCCACTAAGGTAACAGTGACAGTAGGGACTAAAACGTTTACTAAGCCGATTCCAGCTGGTACCCCTAGTGTAACTATTACACCAACCGAGCTTGGTTTTGAGAATGGCTTGTTGCCAAACAATGCAACAGTTACTGCCAAAGTTTCAGCGCCAGGTTTAAATGTTAGTGCTAGCACACCTTTTGAATCTGCAACAAGTGACTCTGTAACTATCACACCAGAAACAGAAAAACCAGTTATTAACTATTCATTTGAAGTGTTAGATAAGACAACGAATACTTGGAAACCAGTTCCTTCTACGCTTAACTCAGAAGGGAAACAGGATTATTCTATCTATTCAGGCGATGAACTTCGTGTGAAAACCATAGTTACAGATAACAGTGGAAAAGTTAAGACGGTCACATTTGCGGACAGAACAAGTTGGAAAAATGATTTGTTCGCTCTTCCTGCATGGGGAACAAGTACAGGCGGAACATTTAGAGATACCGTGACGCCCGCATCGGAGACAGCTCCGTATGAGGGAACATCTACTGTTACGTTGAAAGAAAATCTTGTATGGGCGCCAGATCAGACATTGACTCGTCAAATTAATGCTGTCGATGGAGCAGATAACTCATCAAGTACAGATGGCTTTATCCTACGTCATGGAAGTTTAGCAGTTAAAAATGCAAATCTCAATCCAACAACCAAAGCAACAGTCAATGACTTGAGCAATCCAACAAATCCAGAAAAAACAACTCTGATAGCTAATATTAAGACAGCTCATGGTGTTGATGGTCGTATCAAGAATGTTACGATAAATGGCGATACTGCAACTATCCAATATAAGGATGATACTACTCGTACACTCAAGGTGGCAGATATTGCTAAACCAAAAGCTCCAACGGTTACAAATGATTTGTCAAATCAAGGTGGTCTTGCGAAGAACATTACGATTACAAATATTGAACCAAAAGCAACATCTGTTACGATTAAAATCGGAAATGACACTTATACAGTCGATAAGCCAGCAGGTGCAACTAATCTGACAGTAACTCCTGCAGAACTTGGTTTGAATGTATTGCCAGCCAGTGGAAGTGTAAAAGCTACAGCAAACATTACGGACTCTAATGGCGTTACAACCCCATCTGCTGAAAGTACAGGTGTCAATATTACTCCTGAGACGGTTAAGCCAGTAGCGAATACAGTTGTAGAAATTTACAATAAAGCGACTAAACAATGGGAACCTGCTCCTAAGACAATTTCAGGTGGAAATCCAGTATATACTTTTTATGCTGGTGACCAAATTAGATTTACAACATCAGCTACTGACAATAGTAACTATATAAATAAAACGACGGTTAAACAAGTGACTGATAGAGTTGACGAGGTTCAAAATGGAAATGTTTTGAATGATGCTTTTGGAAATGCACTTGTATCCAATATTGCTTCTATTACAGATGCCTCAGCTACAAATCCAGCTAGCCTAGTTGCAGAGGGGACAGTCAAAGAAGAACTTCAATACAGTACCACAAATAGTACTACTCGTTCGATTACAGCTACAGATGTTGCAGGAAATGAGTCAGTAGGAAATACATTTAAACTTGCACAAGGTGATTTAGCAGTAAGAAATGCTAACTTGAATCCTGATAAGAAGATTAAAGTTACAAATCTGACTACTTTAACAGATCCGGAAAAAGCAAGCATTGTAGAAGCAATCAAGAATGCCCATGATACAGCTGAACAAAAAGAAAAAGATCGTATCAAGGAAGTTACCTTCGAAGGAACTAATGCTAAGATTACCTATAAAGATGGTCAATCTCGCACCAAACCAATCTCAGACTTGGCAGTGGCAGTTAACCGACCAGTTATTGAAAGCTTAAGTGGACGTGGAGGTTTACCAGATCAAAGTATCACGGTAAGTAATGTTCTTCCAGGAGCAACTGTAACCTTGACAGTTGCAGGTCAAACAATTACGCCTAAAAGAGTAGCAGATAATGCTACTAGCGTAACCTTTACTGCAGAAGATTTGAGAACGGCTTACACCGCAAACAATGGTCTGCTTCCTTTAGGTAATGTGACTGCGATCCAAAGTGTACCAGCAGGTCCAAATACAAATGAAGTGTTGACTTCAGAGCAAGGTACTGGGAATATTACTAGAGAAACAGTTAAACCTGTTGCTACGACAACTGTGCAAGTAAAAAATCCTACAACTGGTCAATGGGAAGACGTTCCATACGTAATGGAAGATAATGCTAGGAGATATACTTTCTATGCGGGTGATCAACTGCGCTTTATTACTAAATTTAGTGATAACAGTGGAAAGATTTACAAAACTGAAGTGAAAATAGGTGACAGCAATGGTCGCACTACTGTTACCAACGGGAATATACTTGATGATAATTGGGGAACTGCAGCTCTAACCAATCTCAATAATACTCCTACGGGAGCTACAGAGGCTAGTCCTTACATCATTGACACTGGTGAGAGTCACGGTCAAATCAAGCCAGATTTGGCATATACTATTGACAGACAAGGTAATCCTAACAATAGGATAAAACGTTCGATTATAGTTAAAGATCTTTCAGAAAATTGGTCTGAAGGAAATAATCTTAGACTTGCGCAAGGTAAGTTGAAGGATAAATTCCAAGGTAAGAAACCAGAAACGGTTGTTCAAGTAAGTAATACGACTACTTTGTCTGAAGATGATAAAAAAGAGATTCTTAAAGCGGTAAAAGCATCAAATCCGCAAGATGCAAACCGTATACAAGGCTATAGAATATCAAATGATGGTACTGTGACCATTACTTATAAAGATGGTACAGAGAATACAGTAAAACCAGACTTATCTGACTCTGACTATAGATCGAAATCAGCAAGCGCAAGTGCGGTAGCTTCTACGTCAGCTTCAACAAGTGTAATCACATCTAGATCGACATCTGAGAGTGTGATCACCTCACGCTCAACTTCTGAGAGTGTAATCACATCTAGATCAACCTCTGAGAGTGTAATCACATCTAGATCAACCTCTGAAAGTATAGTATCCTCACGTTCTACCTCTGCTTCTACATCGACATCAGCAAGTACATTGACATCAAGAAGCGTTAGC